>DASVAW010000116.1 GCA_036376135.1 Candidatus Polarisedimenticolaceae bacterium
CCCGGCGAGGGAATGCCTGATGTCGCCGGCGCGGGCCGGCGCGTAGGCCGGGGTCACCGGGCGCCCCGCGAAGCCGCCGAGCTCCCGCACGAGGTCGTTGAGGCTGATCCGCTCCCCGCAGGCGATATTGAAGGCGAGACCGAAGGCCGTCTCCCCCGCCTCGCACGCCGCCAGGTTCGCGGCGACCACGTTGTCGATGAACGAGAAGTCGCGGGTCTGCTCCCCGTCGCCGAAGATCGTCGGCACCCTCCCGGCCTTGATCGCGCGGATGAACTTCGGAATCACCGCGGAGTACTCACTCCCCGGGTCCTGGCGCGGCCCGAACACGTTGAAATAACGCAACGCCACCGTCGGGAGCCCGTACAGCCGCCAGAACAGGCCGCAGTAGGTCTCGCCGGCGAGCTTCTGGAGGCCGTACGGGGAGATCGGCGCGGAGGGCATCGACTCGAGCTTCGGGAGCGTCTCGCTCTCGCCGTAGAGCGACGACGACGAAGCGAAGACCACGCGCTTCACCTTCGCGTCGCGCGCGGCGACGAGCACGTTCAGGGTCCCCGCGACGTTCACGGCGTTGCTCGATACGGGGTCCACGACGGAGCGCTGGACCGAAGGCATCGCGGCCAGGTGAAGGACGTAGTCCGCACCGTCCACGGCGCGCCGGCAGGCGTCGGCGTCCCGGATGTCCCCCTCCAGGAGCTCGAACGCGCCCCCTCCGCGCGCCGCCCAAGCCGCCGCCTCGGCGAGATTCTCGCGCCGCCCGGTGGAGAAGTCGTCGAGGACCCGGACGCGCTGCCCGCGCGCGAGCAGCGCCTCCACGAGATTCGACCCGATGAATCCGCCCCCGCCGGTGACGAGATAGGTGCTCAACTCAGGACCTCCCGACGCCGACGTAGGTAAACCCCTTCGCGCGCATCACGCCAGGCTCGAAGATGTTCCGGAAATCGAAGACCCGCGGCTTTCCCACCGCGGCGCGGAGCCGGTCGGGGTCCATCCCGCGGAACTGGTTCCATTCCGTGGCGATGACGACGGCGTCCACCCCCGCGACGGCATCCCACTCGTCCTTGCAGTACGTCACGCCGCGGCGCGGCGTCGCCGCCGATCCTTCCATCCCGACCGGGTCGTACGCCCGGACCTGCGCTCCGCCTTCGAGCAGCCCGTCCAGGATCGCGAGGGCCGGCGACTCGCGCAGGTCGTCGGTGTTCGGCTTGAACGTCAGGCCCAGAAGCCCGATCGTGCATCCCTTCACCGATCCGCCGAGCGACGTGCGGATCTTCTCGAGCATCTGCCCCGGGCGCACGTCGTTCACGCCGATCGCCGCCGAGACGATCTTCAGGTCGATTCCCTGCTCCTCGGCGATCCACTGGATCGCGCGGGTGTCCTTGGGGAAACACGATCCGCCGTATCCGGGCCCGGGGTGGAGGAACTTCCGGCCGATCCGCTGGTCGAGGCCCATGCCCGTCGCGACGTCGTGGACGTCGGCGCCGAGACGCTCGCACAGATCCGCCATCTCGTTGATGTAGGAGATCTTCACCGCGAGGAAGGCGTTGGATGCGTACTTGATCAGCTCGGAGGTGACGACGTCGGTGAGGACGAACGGGGTCTCGATGAGGTAGAGCGGCCGGTACAGGTCCTTCAGGATCGCCGCCGCCTGCTCGTCCTCCGTGCCGAGGACGACGCGGTTCGGGCGCATGAAGTCCTCGATCGCCGAGCCCTCGCGCAGGAACTCCGGGTTCGAGGCCACGCTGAACGCGTGCGCCTCCGAGCGCCGGGCCTCGACGATCTCGCGCACGATCCGACCGGTTCCCGCCGGAACCGTGCTCTTCGTGACGATCACCTTGTAACCGTTCAGGTTGTCCGCGATCGTCCCCGCGACCTCCTTCACGAACGACAGGTCGGCCCGGCCGTCGTGACTCTGCGGCGTCCCGACGGCGATCAGCACGACGAGCGACTCGCGGATCGCCCGCGGAAGATCGGTCGTGAAGTGCAGGCGCCCCGCCTTGACGTTGCGCTCCACGAGCTCGTCGAGGCCCGGCTCGAAGATCGGGATCTCCCCGCGCAGCAGGCGGGCGATCTTCCCCTCGTCCTTGTCGACGCAGGTGACGTTGTTGCCGAACTCGGCGAAACACGCTCCGGTGACGAGACCGACGTACCCCGTGCCGACGACGCAGACGTTCATGGTGTGCTCCGGAACCAGTCGAGAAAACGGGAAATCCCCTCGTCGAACCCGACGCGGGGCGACCAACCGAGCTCGGATCGCGCGCGGGACACGTCCGCCCAGGTCCGCTCGACGTCCCCCGCCTGCGCGGGCAGCACCTCGACGCGCGCGCTTGCCCCCAGCCCCGTCGCGACCGCCGCGATCATCGCGGAGAGCGGCACCGGGCTCGAACCGCCGAGGTTCCAGATGCGGAACCCCCGGACCCGCTCCGCGGCGAGCAGGACGCCGTCCACGATGTCGTCGACGTAGGTGTAGTCCCGGGCGGCCGAGCCGTCGCCGAACTGCGGGATCGTCTCCCCGGCGGCGATGCGCCGGGCGAACTTGCGGATCGCGAGGTCGGGGCGCTGCCGCGGGCCGTAGACGGTGAAGAAGCGCAGGCACGCCACGTCCATCGCGAACAGATGGTGGTAGGTGTGCGCCATGAGCTCCCCGGCGCGTTTGGTCGCGGCGTACGGGGAGATCGGATGATCGACGGGATCGTCCTCGGCGAAGGGCACCTTCGCGTTGTTCCCGTACACCGACGACGACGAACCGAAGACGAACGTCCGGACGCCGTGCCGGCGCGCCGCCTCGAGGACCTTCGCGGTTCCGTCGAGGTTGACCGAGGCGTAGAGGACGGGGTCCTCGATCGACGGCCGCACGCCCGCACGCGCGGCCATGTGGAACACCGCGTCGTGGCGCTCGCCGGCGAACGCGGCATGCAGCGCGTCGTCGTCGCGGATGTCCCCGCGGACGAGTCGGTAATCCGGATGCCCCAGGACGCCCCCGACGTTCCGCTCCTTCAGGCTCGGGTCGTAGAAGTCGTCGAAGGAATCGAGCCCCACGACGCGGTCGCCCCGTCCCAGCAGGCGCTCGACGACGTGGGATCCGATGAACCCCGCCGCTCCGGTCACCAGTACGGAACGCATCGAGCTACAGCCGTACGACCTTCGACGCGCCCGCCCGGACCTCGCGGCATGCGTTGCGGGTGTCGAGCACGACCTTCGAGTGACGCACGATCATCGGCCAGTCGTACACGGAGTGGTCGGTCACGACGATCACGAGATCCTGCTGCTTCAGGTTCGCGGCCGTCAGCGGGGTGACCTTCTGCACGCGGCCGTCCTCGAGCTTGAAATCCGCGGCGTAGGGGTCGTGGAACGCCACCCTGGCGCCCTTCTCGTGCAGCAGCCGGATCACGTCGGAAGCCGGCGACTCACGCGTGTCGCCGGTGTCCTTCTTGTAGGCGAGTCCCAGCACGAAGATCCGTGAGCCCCGGATCGCCTTCCGGCGATCGTTGAGCAGCTCCGCCGCGCGCCGCACGACGACCTCGGGCATGTGGCCGTTGATCTCGGAGGCGAGCTCGATGAACCGCGCGGAGTAATTGAGCGTCTTCAGCTTCCAGGCGAGGTAGTGCGGGTCGAGCGGGATGCAGTGGCCGCCGATCCCCGGCCCCGGGTAGAAGCGCATGAAGCCGAACGGCTTCGACGCCGCCCCGTCGATCACCTCCCAGACGTCGAGGTCGAGCTTCTCGCACATCAGCGCGATCTCGTTGACGAGGCCGATGTTCACCGCGCGGAAGGTGTTCTCGAGGAGCTTGCACATCTCCGCCGCCTGCGTGGAGGAGACGGGGTGCACCGTCTTGATCGCCGTGCGGTACATCGCGCTCGCCACACGGGTGCAGGCCGGCGTGCAGCCGCCGACGACCTTCGGCGTGTTGTGGGTCTGCCAGACCTTGTTGCCGGGATCGACGCGCTCGGGGGAGAAGGCGAGGAAGAGGTCGCGGCCGATCTTGAGACCGCCCGCCTCGAGCTTCGGGCGCATCACCTCTTCGGTCGTCCCGGGATAGGTCGTCGACTCCAGGACGATCAACTGCCCGGGCCGGACCTCCTTCGAGATCTCCTCGAGGGCCGCCACGATGTACGAGATGTCCGGGTCCTTGGTCTTGCGGAGCGGCGTCGGCACCGCGATGAAGATCGCGTCGAACTTGCCGCAACCCGAAAACGAAGTCGTCGCGCGGATCTTCTTCGATCGCACGAGCGGGGCCAGGGTGGCGTCGGGGATATCCTCCACGTGGGAGTTCCCCGCGTTGACGCCCTTGACCTTGCGCTTGTCGAGGTCGATGCCGGTGACCTGGAACCCGACCTTCGCGAACTCGACGGCGAGCGGCAGCCCGACGTACCCCAGCCCGACCACCCCGAGTTGCGCCTTGCGCGAGGTGATCTTGTCCTCGAGAAGCTTCACGTAGTCATTCGCGGTCATAGATGTCCTTTGCCCCCCGCAGGGGGAACGCACAGCGACTCCGATCGCAGAACATAGGCATGTTAGACGAGAGCGCCAAGGGGTCAGGGTTTTCCGGGTTCCGGGACCGCCGCCTCGATCCCCTGCTTCTGGTAATGACGGATCAGCCAGCTGGCGAACTTGCTGTCCCCGACCCCCGCCACGACCTCTTCCATGGAGTCGTGCAGCACCCGCTCGTTGACGAGGGCGCCGAGGGTCCCCTGCCCGGAGTCGATCTTCCCCGCGATCGAGTTCATCCGGGAGACGGTCTCCCGGATGTCCTTCGCCACCGCGTCTCCGTACTCCTTGTCGTACAGCAGGCGGCCGAGAAGCCCTTCCCGGGATTCGAGCTGGGCGGCGGTGCGTTTGAGGGACGCCGCGGCTTCGGCGAGGTCGGCGACCGCCTGCTTGCTCCTCCCCCCCTCGGAGAGGAGATCGCCGGCGGCTCCTTCCCCCTTCTCCAGACGCTCGACCGCATCCGCGACCCCGTGGATCGCGCGGCCCAGGTCGTCGGCGCGGGGCTCCATCGACGGGTCGAACAACATCCGGCCGGCGAATCCCTCCCCCGCGCGCAGCCTCGCCGTCAGCGCCTCGAGGTTCTCGAGCGCGCCCCGCGCCGCCTGGAGCCCCTCCTTGCCGAACTCCGGGTTCTGGATCATCTCGCCCAGCAGTCCCTTGCCTTCCTCGAGCGGCTCGAGGATCCGACGCAGGGCCAGGGTGATCTCGTTCAGGTTCTCGGCGATGTCCTCGCCGGTCTCGAGGAAGCGGGAGCCCTCTTGCGTGGGAATCAGCGAGCCCTCCGCGATCTCGGCGCGGCCCGGATCCCCGGGGGTGATCTCGACGTATTTCTCGCCGCTGAGGTACTGGAGGAAGCGGAGGGCCGCCATCGAGCCCTCGCGGACACGTCCCTGGTAGGCGCGCTGGACGCCGAGGGTCACCTCGATCCCCGCGCTCGAAGGATCCTGGGACAACCGGACGTCCGTGACCGTCCCCACCTGGACGCCGCTCATCTTCACCGGCGACCCGATCACCAGACCGTCCGAGCTCTGGAGCACCGCCCGGTACGACGCCTTCTTCGAGAACAGCCGCGACTCCCCGCCGACGGCCATCACCGCCAGGGCGAATACCACGAGGGCGAGCACGGTGAACCCGCCCACCAGGACGTCTCGACTTCGGTTCTTAGACGCCATGGACCCCTCCGCTCAGGAACTCGCGAAGCAGCGGCTCGTCCGCCGTCCTCGCCTCGGCGACGGTGCCGTGGAACAGGATGCGTCCCTCGTGCAGGAACGCCAGCCGGTCCGCCACCGCGAAAGCCGACTGGATGTCGTGCGTCACGACGATCGAGGTGACCCCGAGCCGCCGCTGCAGGCTGCGGATCAGCGCGTTGATCGCGTTCGCCGTGATCGGATCGAGGCCGGTCGTGGGCTCGTCGTAGAGCAGGCCGGCGGGCGCGAGCGCGATCGCACGGGCGAGGGCGACGCGCTTGCGCATCCCTCCCGAAAGGTCCGAGGGCATCACCTCTTCGATGCCCTCGAGCTCGACGAGGCCGAGCACCTCGGCGACACGGGCCGCGACGGCTCGCTCGTCCAGGTCGGTGTGCTCGTGCAGGGCGTAGGCGACGTTCTCGTAGACGTTCATCGAATCGAACAGCGCGCCCGCCTGGAACAACATCCCGACCTTCTTGCGACACGCGAGGAGCTCGTCCTCGTCGCGAGTCGCGATCTCCTGACCGTCCACCCACACCTCGCCGCGGTCGGGCCGCTGGAGACCGATCACGTGACGGAGGAGCACCGATTTGCCCGATCCGCTTCCGCCCAGGACGACGAGCGTCTCGCCGCGGCACACCTCGAGGTCGACGCCCGCGAGGACGACCTTCGGCCCGAAGGCCTTGTGCACGTCGGAGAACCGGATGAAGGCGTCGGCCACGCGGGTCCTCAGAAGACCATGAACAGCTTGGTCAGGAAGAAATCCGAGATGATCACCGAGATCGACGCCGTCACGACGGTGCGCGTGGTGGCCTTGCCGACCCCGTCCGCGCCGCCGGTCGCGGTCATGCCGTTGTAACAGGCGATGACTCCGATGAAGAAGCCGAAAAAGAGGGACTTCCCGAGCCCCGACGCGAGGTCGTGAACCGACAAGGCGCCGAGCACGTGACTGACGAAGAAGACGCGCCCCTGGCCCACCTCGTAGATCGCCATCAACATCCCGCCGAACAGGCCGATCAGGTCCGCGAGGACGGTCAGCAGCGGCAGGGTGAGCGTCAACACGCCCACGCGCGGGACCACGAGCTTGCGCACGGGGTCGGCGGCGAGGGCACGCATGGCGTCCACCTGCTCGGTGACCGCCATCGAGCCGATCTCCGCGGTGATCCCCGCGCCCACCCGCCCCGCGACCATGAGCGCGGTCAGGACCGGCCCCAGCTCGCGGACGATCGCGAGCGAGAGCAGGTCCCCCACGAACGTCGTGCCGCCGTACGCCGAGAGCGAATACGCCGTCTGGACGGCGAGGACCATGCCGGTGAACAGCAACGTGACGTTGGTGATCGTGAGTGAGCCGACGGCGAGCTCGTAGGCCTGTTCGATCCAGAGCTCGCGCTCGAACCGGCCGGTGAAGGTGCGACGGACGGCCTGCCACGCGAGCCCCGTCATGCCCCCGATGTCGGCGAAGGCGCTCCGCAGGAAACCGTCCATCACGCGCGCCGAAGGATAGGGGGCGGGGGGAGGGGGGTCAAGACGACCTCCGCGCCCGGAGGAGCAGCCCGGCGTGGGCCACGGCGAACGCGAGATCCCCCGCTCCGAGCCACAGGAACGCGACGGGGCGACCCTCCCACCACGCCTGGGCCAGGAAGGCCGCACCGAGCAGCCGCCCGGCCGCCGTGACCGCGACGACCCCCTGGTGGCTCTGCGCGTCCCGAGCCGCCGCCAGGTAGATCCCCCCCAGCAGGAGCAGGAAAACGGCGTTCAGCCGGAGGTAGACCGGATCCGGCGGCAGCGTCAGCCCCATCGCCGCAGCGGAGAACCCGGGAAAGGCGAGGATACCCAGCGCGAAGGCCCAGTCGTACGCCGCCCCCGCGACCATCGAGATTCCCACCGCCCGCCAGCCGCTCCCCCGCATCGGCACCTCCGCGCTGTTTATACTCCCCCGGCATGTTGCGCGGATTGTGGGGGGTCCTGGTTTTCGTCGTGGCGACGTTTTTCGCCGGCCTGGGCGCCGTCGTCGGCGAGTTCCTGCTCCCCAACCGCGACCTCACCTTTCACCTCGGACAGTTGTGGTCCCGCCTTCACCTGTGGGCGCTCGGAATCCGGGTCGAGTACGAAGGCTCCCCGCCGCCGGCCGAGGCGCTCCCGTGCGTGTTCGTTGCGAACCACCAGTCGATCGTGGACATGTGGGCGGTCGCGATCCGCCTGCCGACCAGCACGCGATTCGTCGCCAAGAAGTCGCTGTTCTGGATCCCGATCTTCGGGTGGGCGATTCGCGCCGGCGGGTTCATCCCCATCGACCGATCCAACAAGGACAAGGCGATCGGGAGCCTCGCCCTCGCCGGCGAGGCGCTCGAGCGGGGCAATTCCGTCATCCTCTTCGCGGAAGGCACGCGCAGCCGGGACGGCCGCCTGAAGCCGTTCAAGAAAGGGCCGTTCCTCCTCGCGCTGCACGCGAAGGTGCCGGTCGTGCCGATCGCGATCTCCGGGGCCGGGGCGGTGGTGCGTCCGGGGTCGATGCTGGTGAGACCGGGGACCGTGAAAGTCACGTTTCTGCCGCCGATCGACGTCTCGCCTCATCTTCCCAGCAACTGGGAGGGGCTGTCGGCCGAGGCGAGGAAGCGTATCGTCGCCCGGCTCGCTCCCGACGAGCTGCCCCTGGACGCCTAACGCCGTACTCGGGATGGGAGCGGCACCTGCGCCGCCGCGGAATCGGCGCGTGCGATCGTTGTCGCGAGGTGGGGGGTCACGAGAAGGCGGCGAGCGCGGGAGCCCAGGCCGTGCGCGTCCGGGCGACACCCCGCTCCACCGCCCCGACGACCTCCCCGTGCCGGATGGCCCGCGCGTCCATCCCGGAGCCGCGGTTGGAGATGCACGCGATCGCCGCGACCCGCAGGCCGAGGTAACGGGCCGCGATCGCCTCCGGGACGGTGCTCATGGACGCGAGGTCCGCGCCGAGCGCCCGGAGCATCCGGACTTCGGCGGGAGTCTCGTAACAGGGCCCGCGCATCGCGGCGAGCACCCCGGGTCGCGCCTCCAGCGCCTCGCGCAAGACCGCGCTCCACGCGGCGTCGTAGAGTCCCTGAAGGTCGGGGAACGCCGGATCGCGCCGGAACGCCTCGATCTCGGCGACCGGGTCGGTCCCCTGCAGGTTGAGATGATCCTCGACGACGGCGAAGCTCCCGGGGCGATCCGCGTCGAGCAACCCCCCCGCGGCGCAGGTCAGGAGAACCCCCCGCGCCCCCGCGGCGGCAAGCACGCGCACGGGGAAGACGACCTCCGCTCCCGAGCGTCCCTCGTAGCGATGGACGCGTCCCTTGAAGATCCACACGGAGCCGGGGGCCGCGGCCACCCCTCCCCCGTGCCCGTCCACGCGCGAGACCGGAAACCCCGGGATCGCTTCTCTGGGCACCGGCTCCCCCGCGCCGAGCGCCTCCGCCAGCGGGCCCCATCCCGACCCGAGGATGACGCCGAGTCGAGGGGCGCCCAGCCGCTCGCGCAGCAACGTCGCCGCCTCGAGCGTCTCGTCGTCGAGCACTCCCCAGGGTTTGAACATCAGAACAGCTTCAGCACGGTGAACAGGAACTCCTGCTTCCCGGAGAGGCCGGGGAGATCGGACGCCAGCGCGCGGCCGTAGCTGAACGCGATGACCGTCTTCCACGGCCCCACCACGTTGAACGAGAGCCCCGCCCCGGTGAAGCTCCGCCAGCGGTCGTCGCGCTCCTCGTCGCGCGTGCGACCCTGGTCCACCGCGAGGTCGAATCGGATCGCGCCGAACAGGTTGAACGCGTACCCCGCGCGTGCGAAGTACCCCTTGTCGAAGCGCACCCCGGTGCCCGCGAATCCGTTCAGACGGTCGTCGCCGAACAGGCCGAAGCCGTAGCGGCTGAACCGGTCGAGGTCCCGCCCGCCGAGGTAGTTCGCCTCGACGCGCAGCTTCTGGAACTTCGGCAGGTACCACTCCTTGAAGACGCCGGCGTCCCACTGGAGGAAGCTCTCGTGCGTCGGGTCGAACTCCGATCCGGCGGGGTCGCCCCACTCCTCCCACGACGATCGGGTCGAGCCGGAGACCGATCCACGCACGGTCCACCCCCGCCGATTGAACTCGCCCTGGAAGGTGCCGCGAAGCTCGGTGTGATCCTGCGGGAGCACGAACGCCGGGTCGGTCTCGTCGTCCCGGAAGTACTGCCGCACGATCGCGGTCCCGACGACCGTGAACTTCACGAATTGCCCGGCGGGGATGCCCAGGCGCGCGGAGACGATCTGGTTCCGGTCCTGGATGCGCTGCGAGACGACTTCCTCCCCGTCCTCGAACACCTTCTCCTCCCCCTTGATGAGGAAGAAGACCCCTTCGAGCGTCAGATCGACGCGCGAGCCGCCCAGGGAGGGCTCGGTGAAGTTGACGAAGTTGACGACGCCGGCGGCGAAGATGTTCGCCTGCCACCCCTTCTTCAGGAAGTCGTAGTCGAACCAGTTCACCCCGCCCAGCGGAACGACGCCGTCGCTCGCGTCGTCCTTGTAGGCGCCCACGGCGGCGAACAGCGCGCTCGTGTCGGCGGTCGCTCGCACCGTGCGCGTGCCGTCCTGCTGCCGCTCGAGGTAGCGGAATCCCTCGTCGGTGTCCCGGAGCATGCGGTTGGACGAGGCGTACGCGTCGTCCCGCGCCTTCGCGAACTCGGGCTTCTTCGGGTTGATCTCGAGCGACTCGAAGGCGAGCTCGCGCGTGACGACGAGGTTCCGACCCCCGACCGTCCAGAGCTGCTGCCCTTCGACGCGGGCGAGCATCCAGTACGTCTCGCCGTCGGGGCCGGTGTACGGCCGGTAGAAGTCGATTTCCTCGTTGGAGAGGACGGGCGGCTCGAGGTTCGTCTGGACGAGGGAGGTCTTCAGCCGGACGAAGGTCTCGCGGTCGATCCACACGCGGCCGCGGTACAGGCTCAGCGGCGCTTCGGGGTCCTCGGGCTCGAAGGCGAGGACGTAGGCGGGCCGGCCGTCGACGTCGTCCTCGTCGAGCAGGCGGTACGCGTATTTCTTGTCGAGCGTCAGGTCGAGCGGGAGGGTCGCGACCTTGTCCGGCTGCACGATCGGCAGCTCGGGGATGTTCTTCCACTTCACCGGATTGCCGTTGATGAAGTAGTCGGTCTGCTCCCACTCGAGGGCAGCCCCGCGCTCCCAGAAGTAGTTGCTCGCGATCCCGACGTCCACCGTCGAGCCCCCTTGCGCGAGCTTGAAGTGGTAGTCGAGCCGGCCCCTCCCCTTCCAGCGGTCGAGCCGGTCGTCCTGGACCTGCTGGACCTGGCGGTGACGCGCGAGGATCTCCTCGGCGGTCAATCCGCGCCGGCCGGCGACCTCGAGGTCCTGCCGTTCCAGCTCGAGTCCCGGCACGTTGGCGGCGGCGCGCTCCCAGACGACGAGCAGCGGGTGGTCCTCGAGCACGATGCGCAGCGCGCGTCGGCTCTGGCCGGGCACCTCGACGCCGCCGGTCTTGAGGTCGGCGCCGTTCGTCGGGTCGAGCACGCGCGGGTCCTTCACGTCGATCGTGTCGAGGACGAGCCGGGCCTGCGGCTGGGTGCGTCGATCCGCCCCCTCGAGCGGCGCGTCGTAGACGACGAGCGTGCGGAAGTCCTTCTGATGGAAGAAGCGGCCGAGCACGCGGTAACGGTCGTGCGGCGCTCCGTCCGGGGTCCGGATCGACAACCCCCCGGACGGCGCCGGCGAGAACTCCGGCTCGAGACGCGCCTGGGTCCCGACGAGCCATCGTCCCTCGGCTCCCGCGGCCGACTCCGAGGTCGGCGCGGCGAAGACGGCCTGCGCGGAAGCGGCGAGCGCCTCGACCGCGCGAGCGACCGTCGAGAACGGCGGCGCCCCCGCGGGCGCGTCGACGTAGATCCACAACGCGGGCGCGGGGGGGTGGAGCAGTGCTTCGGCGAGGAAGGCGGCGACCGTCTCCCCCACGGGCCCGTCCCCCGCGCGAACCGGCAGCACGTCGATGTAGGGCGCGGTGTCGTTGGACCAGACCGCGCGCTGCACGTCGAGGCCGGACGCCTCCACCGCCCCCTGCGCGATCCGCACCTCCGCCCCGGCGGCCCGACCTTCCGCGCGCGCCGCCACCGCGGCGTTCTTGAGGAAGAAGGCGTAGACGGCGGGATCCCCGCCGCGTTCGGGACCCGCGCCGAGCTCGAAGGTCCCGACCTTCCCCGCGAAGGCCCGGACCGCGCTGCGCACGAAGGCGACCCACGGTTCGAGCGGAGGCTTGCCGTCGCTCCCCGCCGGGTGCAGGTCGTTCGCCCCCTCCAGCGCGAGGACCACGTGGTGGCCGGCACCCTCGAGTTGCGCGATCGCCGGCTCGAGGCGCGACCAGTCGTACACGCCGGGCTCGCGCTCGATCTCCGACCAGGGCGCCGCGAGCCGGATCCGGAGGCCGCCCCCCGCCGCGGCGAGCGCGGCGGCCTCCCGGGGCTGCGCGAGCATCCCCAGGGCCGGCCCGCCGAGGGGGACCGGTTCCTCGGCCGGGATCGGGACGCAGGCCAGCGCGATCGTCGCGATCGCGCAGCAGGACAATCGCATCGTCTCCTCGATCTGCCCCCTCAGACCGCGCGCATTCTTGGCGCCCCCGACTCCGGTGTCAAACGCTAGAATCGTCGGCGTGAGCCTCCGATCCGATCCCCGGGACCACCTCGCCCGCGCGCTCGCCGAGCACCGCGAGACCTTCGACGCGCTCGCGGCGGCCGTCGGCCCTTCGCTCGCCCGGGCGACCCGCGCGGTGATCGCGGCGCTGCGATCGGGAGGCAAGATCCTGGTCTTCGGGAACGGCGGATCCGCCGCCGACGCGCAGCATTTCGCTGCGGAGCTTTCGGGCCGCTACCGCGGCGAGCGCGTGCCCCTCGCGGGGATCGCCCTCACCACCGACACCTCGGCGCTCACCGCGATCGCCAACGACTACGGCTACGACGAGGTGTTCGCGCGCCAGGTGCGAGCGCTCGCGCGTGCGGGAGACGTGGCGATCGGGATCTCCACCAGCGGCAACTCCGAGAGCGTCTGCCGCGCGCTCGCGGCGGCGCGCGCGATCGGGGCGACGACCCTCGCGTTCGGCGGCGGCGCCGGCGGCCGCATGGCCGGGCTCGCGGACCACGCGGTGCTCGTCCCCTCCACGACGACGGCGCGGATCCAGGAGGGACACGCCCTGCTGTTCCACGTCTTGTGCGACGCGATCGAGGAGGAGTTCGGACTTGAATCCCGCTGACCTCGAAGCCGCGATCGCACGGCTGGCGGAACGACGCCTGCTCGTCGTGGGCGACCTGATGCTCGACGAATACGTCTGGGGGGACGTCTCCCGGATCTCCCCCGATGCCCCGGTGCAGGTCGTCGAGGTCCGGCGCCGGACGTTCGCGCTGGGCGGCGCGGGAAACGTGGCGCACAACGCCGCGGTCGCGGGGGCCCGGGTCGCGTTGTGCGGCTTCACGGGCGCCGACGAGGCCGGGCGACGTTTGATCGAGCTCGCGCGCGGCGCCGGCATCGACCCGGCCGGCATCGTGGAGGACCTTTCGCGACCGACCACCGTGAAGACGCGGGTCGTCGCCCGCGGCCAGCATCTCGTCCGACTCGACGAGGAATCGACCGCGTCGCCGTCCGCCGAGGCGCGGGAGTCGATCTTGAGGAACGTCTCCTCGGCCGCGGCCCGCGCGGAGGCCGTCCTCTACTCCGACTACGCCAAGGGGGCGTGCGTTCCCGGCGCGCTCGCCGCGATCCGGGCCGCGAACCCGCGGGTGCCGATCGTCGTCGACCCGAAGTCGGCCGACGTCTCGATCTACGCGGGGTGCACGGCGATCACCCCCAACAAGAAGGAAGCGGAGGCCGCGGCGGGCATGCGGATCCGGTCCCACGAGGACCTGGCGACGGTCGCGGCGAGGATCCGCGCCGCGTGCGGCGCGCCCTTCGTCCTCGTGACCCTCGGCCCGGAGGGGATGGCGCTGTCGGGGCCGGACGGGAGCGTGCACCGCATCGTCGCGCAGGCGCGCGAGGTCTACGACGTCACGGGGGCCGGCGACACCGTGCTCGCCTATTTCGGCCTCGCCCTCGGCGCGGGGCTCGACGCGAGGGACGCCGCGACGCTCGCCAACGTCGCGGCGGGGATCGCCGTCGCCCGCGTCGGCACGAGCGCCGTCGCCCCGACGGACCTGCTCCAGGGCCAGGCGGCCGGGAAGGCCCTCGACCTGCGCCAGGCCGTCAACCGCGTGGAGCACGAGCGATCGCTCGGACGACGGATCGTCTTCACCAACGGGTGCTTCGACCTCCTCCACGCCGGCCACGTGCACCTGCTCGAGCGCGCCCGCGCGAAGGGGGACTTCCTCGTCGTGGCGGTGAACTCGGACGCTTCGGTGCGCCGCCTCAAGGGGCCCGAGCGTCCGGTCGTGGGCCAGGACGATCGCGTGAAGATCCTCGCCGCCCTCGACGCCGTCGGCGCCGTCGTCGTCTTCGACGACGACACGCCGCTCGCGCACATCGAGGCGCTGCGACCGGACGTCCTCGTCAAGGGGGGCGACTACACGATCGAGACGATCGTGGGCGCGCCGTTCGTCCTCGGGTACGGCGGTCGCGTCGAGACGGTGCCGCTCGCCCCCGGCCGGTCGACGACGTCGATCCTCGAGAGCCTGCGCGGGGACGAGAGGAGCTGAGACGTGCCGCGACCCCGCGTGATCACCCTCACGACCGACTTCGGGGTCTCCGATTCGTGGGTCGGCCAGATGAAGGGGGTGATCCTCGACATCTGCGCCGACGCCGTCGTCGTCGACCTCACGCACGACGTACCCGCGCACGACGTGCCCGCCGGGGCTTACGCGCTCGTCTGCGGCTTCGGCGCGTTCCCCGAGGGGACGATCCACGTCGCCGTCGTGGACCCGGGGGTGGGGACCGATCGGAAGCGCCTCGTCGTCCGCGCCCGGGGCCACTGGTTCGTCGCGCCGGACAACGGCCTGCTCACGCGGGTCGTGCGCGGCGCGGACTCGGTCGCGGCGTGGTCGATCGAGGAGCCGCACTACCTCCGCGCCTCCGTCGCGGCGACCTTCGAGGGTCGCGACGTTTTCGCCCCCGCCGCGGCGTGGATCGCGCGGGGCACCGAGGCCTCCCACCTCGGCCCGGCGGTCCGGGAGCTCGTGATGCTCCCCGACCGGACGCCCGAGCTCGTCCCCGGGAAGGAAGTCGCCGTCCCGGTCGTCGCGATCGACCGGTTCGGCAACGTCGCGCTCGACCTGCAGGGCGGCCGCTTCGCGGGGCGCGTGCTCGTGGGGAACGCGGTGGTCGAGGCGTTCCACCGGACCTACGCCGACGCTCCGGACGGACGGCCCTTCCTCCTGTGGAACTCGTCCGGTTTCCTCGAGATCGCGGTTCGCGAGGGGCGCGCCGCGGACCTGCTCGGCCTCGCCCCCGGCGCCGAGGTTCGGCTCGTTCCCGGCGTGCTATAACCCCGGGCTCGAGGAGCCCCATGAAAGAAGGCATTTTCCTCGCGGGCGCCGTGCGCACCCCGATCGGAAGGTTCGGCGGCGCGTTGGCCCCGCTCCCCGCGGTCGAGCTCGGTGTCGCCGCCGCCGCGGCCGCGATGAACCGGGCGGGAATCGCCCCCGACGCCGTCGACGAAGTGGTGTTCGGTCACGCCCGCCAGGCCGGGTGCGGTCCCAATCCCGGCCGCCAGGTCGGCGTGAAGGCCGGGATCCCCGTCGGGAGCCCGGCGAAGACGATCAACCAGGCGTGCCTGTCGGGATTCCAGGCGATCCTGGACGCGGCACGCGCGATCCGGGGCGGCGAGGCGCAGATCGTCCTCGCCGGCGGCATGGAGTCGATGTCGCGCGTCCCTTACCTCCTCCCGGTCCCCGAGTCCCGCTGGGGGATGCGCATGGGTCATCGCGAGGTCGTCGACGGAATGTACCGCGACGGCTTCCTCGACCCGATCTGCGGCAAGGTGATGGGCGAGACCGCGGAGACGCTGGCGACGCAATACGCGATCCCGCGCGAAGAGCAGGACGCCTACGCCGCGCAGACGCAGCAGCGCTGCGAGGCCGCCCGTCGCGAAGGACGTTTCGCCGAGGAGATCGTCGCGCTCGACAAGCTCGCCGCGGACGAGCACCCCCGCGACGGAGTGACCGCGGCCGCGCTGGCGAAGCTCCCGGCGGTGTTCTCCAGGGACGGTACGGTGACCGCCGGGAACAGCAGCGGCATCACCGACGGCGCCGCGGCGATGATCGTCCTCTCCGAGTCGGCGGTCGGGCGGCTTGGAGTGAAGCCCCTCGCGCGCCTGGTCGACTGGACCGTCGTGGGGGTCGAGCCGGCGGTGATGGGGATCGGGCCGGTCCCCGCGGTGCGGCGCCTGTCCGAGCGCACCGGCGTCCCGCTCGCGTCGGTCGATCTCGTCGAGCTCAACGAGGCCTTCGCCGCGCAGGTCCTCGCGGTGGACCGCGAGCTCCGCTTCGACCGCGAGCGGCTCAACGTCAATGGAGGATCGATCGCGCTAGGGCATCCGATCGGCTGCTCGGGGGCGAGGATCGTCGTCACCCTGCTTCACGAGATGCGGCGGAGGGGGGTGCGGCGGGGACTCGCCACGTTGTGCGTCTCGGGCGGGCTCGGCGGAGCCCTCCTCGTGGAGGCCGCATGAGCGACCCGGCGACCGTCCGCCTCTCGATCGTCGACGGGCTCGCGCGCATCACCCTGGACCGGCCCCCGCTCAACGTGCTCACGATCGCGATGATGCGGGAGCTGGCGTCGGCGCTGCTGGCGGCGGGGGGCTCCCCCGACGTGCGGGTGGTCCGTCTCGACGCCGCCGGGAAGGCCTTCTGCGCGGGGGTGGACGTCGGCGACCACGTCGGGGACAAGCTCGATCCGATGCTCGATTCCCTCGACGCGGTCTTCGCCGCCTTCGAGGCGGTGCCGCAGCCGGTCGTGGCGGCGGTGCACGGCGCGGCGCTCGGGGGCGGATGCGAGATCGTCCTCGGCTGCGATCTGTGCGTCGCTTCGGATGCCGCCGTCTTCGGTCAGCCCGAGATCAAGCTCGGGGTCTTCGCCCCTCCCGCGTCGATCCTGCTCCCGAGAGCGATCGGCGAGCGACGCGCCCTCGAGTGGCTGCTGCTCGGGGAGAGCCGGACGGCGCCGGAGGCCGAGCGCGCCGGCCTCGTGAACGCCGTGTTTCCCGCCGCGGAGTTCGAGCAGAGGTCGGCCGCGTGGGTCGACCGCCTCCTCGCGCTCTCGGGCCCGGCGCTGCGCCTGGCCAAGCAGGCGGTCTCGGACGCGCGGAACCTCGCCCCCCGTGAGGCGAGGGAGATCCTGCATCGCGTCTACCGCAACGAGCTGATGACGACCGCGGACGCCGACGAAGGACTGCGCTCGTTCCTCGAGAAGCGCAAGCCGGTCTGGACGCACCGCTAGGAGGTTTCCGTGGGCCTGGGAGATTTCTACAGGGGATTCGACTTCGTCGAGCTCGATTCGCTGCTCACCGACGAGGAGAAGATGATCCGCGAGAGCGTGCGGGAGTTCGTGACCGCGGAAGTGCTGCCCGTCATCGAGGGGCACTTCGAAGCCGGAACGTTCCCGAACGACCTGATCCCGAAGATCGGAGAACTCGGACTTCTCGGCGCGAACCTGTCGGGTTACGGGTGCGCCGGGCTCGGCGCCGTCGCCTACGGGCTGATCATGCAGGAGCTCGAACGGGGCGACTCGGGCCTGCGGTCGTTCGTCTCGGTTCAGGGTGCGCTCGTGATGTACCCGATCCACGCGTGGGGAAGCGAAGCCCAGAAACAGCGCTGGCTCCCCGCCCTCGCCTCAGGAAAGGCGATCGGTTGCTTCGGGCTGACCGAGCCCGACCACGGCTCCGACCCCGGCGGGATGGAGACGCGCGCCGTCCGCAAGGGGGACCGGTGGATCCTCAACGGTGCGAAGGCGTGGATCACCAACGGCTCGGTCGCGGACGTCTCGATCGTCTGGGCGCGCACCGAGGAGGGCATCCGCGGCTTCCTCGTGGAGAAGGGAACCCCCGGTTACACCACGAAGGACCACGTCGGGAAGTTCTCGCTGCGCGCGTCGGTGACGTCGGAGCTGATCCTGCAGGACGTCGAGCTCCCGCTCGACGCGATGCTCCCCGAGGCGACGGGGCTCAAGGCGCCGCTCGCCTGCCTGACGCAGGCGCGTTACGGGATCGCCTGGGGGGTCGTCGGCCTCGCGATGGCCGTGTTCGACGAGGCGCTGCAGTATTCCAAGCAGCGGGTCATGTTCGGAAGGCCGATCGCCGGCTTCCAGCTCACCCAGCGCAAGCTCACGTGGATGGCCACGGAGATCACCAAGAGCCAGCTCCTCAACCTGCAGGTCGGCCGGCTCAAAGAACGCGGCGCCGTCACGCCGCAGCAGGTCTCGATGGCCAAGATGAACGGCTGCCGGGTCGCGCGGGAGAGCACCCACCTCGCGCGCGAGATCCTCGGCGCGAACGGCGTGGCCAGCGAATACCAGACCGGCCGACACTTCTGCAACATCGAGGCCGTGTACACCTACGAGGGAACCGACGACATCCACACCCTCATCGTGGGGCAGGAGGTCACCGGGATTCCCGCGTTCAAGTAGGCCGGCGCTCCTCGCCCCGGACCGACACGATGTAACCGCGCTGGACCAGCGTCACCTGCCCGGAGCCGAGCAGCGGCACGAACCGCGGTGCGCTGTTCAGGTAGTCGACGACGCGCGAGCGCTCGCGGGGCATCGCGATCGGGAGCTTGCCGATCAGGCTGATGCCCCCGGTCAACGTCATGCGCACGGGAACCTCGTGCCCGGGGTCGGCATAGAGCTCGGGCTCCCCGACCTGCTCCTCGCCCCCGGCGACCGTCACCGTGATCACGCCGGCCTTGTTGAGCACGAAGCGGTCCTCGCCGCAGGCCACCGGAAAGAACTCCTCGGTCGAGTCGTTCAGGTGGTCGAGGACCCGCGCGGGCCTCCCGTCGTGTCCCGTGGCTGCGGTGAACAGGGACCCGTCGAGGGTCCTGCCGTCGTCGAGCAGGATCCGGACCGCGACTTCGTTTCGCGGCACGCGAAGCAGTTCCATGGGCGGCCTCCGGCGGCCGAATATAGGTTGCCGATCCCCTTTCGGCGATTACATTTCCCGCTTCGAGGGACGGCCATGCCGCTGTACGGGAGCCTCGCGTCGATGCCCCTGGGGGATCTCCTCCAGTGGCTGGGCATCGCCAACAAAACGGGGACCCTCGAGCTCGAGCGGCAGAAGGTCCGCAAGCGCATCCTCTTCCGGCACGGACGCGTCATCGCCTGCGCCTCCGAGGATCCTTCGGACCTGCTCGGACACTGGCTCGTCTCCCGCGGGCGGATCTCCGAGGACGTCCTGAGACAGGCGCTCTCGCGGCAGGAGCGGGAGAAGCGGCATCTGGGCGAGCTGCTCGTGGAGATGGGCGCCATCAAGAAGGACGACCTCCTCCGCCAGCTCGTCGCCAAGACCGAGGAGTCGATCTTCGCGCTGTTCGAGTGGACCGACGCGGAATTCCGCTTCCGGGACGACGACCCCGATCCCGGCAACGTCTTCCCCGTCGACCTGCGCGTGGAGGACGTCCTGCTCCGGGGCGCCCAGCGCCACGACGAGGTGCAGCGCATCCGGACGATCTTCAACGACCCCGGCATCGTGCTGCGCCGCACCGCCAAGCTCCCTCCCGCCGAGGTGTTCCGGAACCGGATGGCGAAGAGCCTCTACGAGGCCGTCAACGGCGAGCGCAGCGTCGCCGAGATCCTCCTCCACGCCCACGCGTCGGAGTTCCTCGTCACCAAGTTCCTCTTCGAGCTTCACCGCATCGGCGCGGTGGAGGTGGCGGGGGTCCTTCCCGCTCCGCCGTCCCCCGCGGAGGACCCTCTCGAGTTCGAGCTCCACGTTCCCGAACCGGTGGGCGCGGCGGCGGACGGGACGGCCCGAAACGAGGCACCCCGGATCGCCGTGGCGGCGCCCGCCGCCGAGCCGCGCCCCGAGGTCGTCGTCCCCGCGGAGACCGACCTCGAGATCGCGCGCCGCCTGATGGCCCAAGGGGATTTCGACTCGGCGCTCGAGATCCTGGACAGGGCGTACCGGATGCAGCCGGGGGACGAGTCCTTGCGTCGCCTGCTCGCCGAGGCCGAGTCCGCCTTCGTGGAGAAGGCCTATCGCCATTATCTCCCCCCCTCGAAGATCCCCGTTCTCATGAAGCCGCCCCAGACCCTGCAGAACGAGCACCTTTCACCGGCCGAGTTCTTCCTGCTCAGCCGGATGGACGGCTCGTGGAACGTGCGTTCGATCATCCAGATCGCCCCCTTGAGGGAGGTCGAGGCCCTCCGGACCCTCAAGCGGCTGCGCGAGCGCGGCATACTGGAGCTTCGAGACCCGGCCTGACCCCTCCGGTCCCGCCACCGCCGGGTGGTACAATGCGGCCTCTTCCGGGCCGGCTTGCGGGCACATCTCGAGCCCGCTCAACGACTTGCCCGGCGCGAGCGCTTCTCGAGGTTCCCATGCCCCGCTCGGAACGCCAGGTCCTGGAAGGTCTTCGTCGGCCTGGACTCGTGCGCGTGCTCGACGCCCTGCTCGACCAGGGGCGTCTGCTCCGAGCGGCGAACGCCGTGGGTGTGGCCTACCCGGGAATGCGGCTGCAGTCGCAAAAGCGGGAGCGGATCGTCGCCGACCTCGCGGACAAGGCCCTCCGGGAGGACGGCCCGGGGAGAAGCCTCGTCCGGCTGCTCCGCAAACAGACGGCGGCCGAGGTGCGCCCGTGGGCGGCGCTCCCCGTCGCCGATCGCCTGGCTCGTCTGGACGGCGACCCCTCGGGGCTCGACCTGTTCCTCGCCGCCTCGGCGGATCCCGAGCCCGCCGTCGACGAGGTCCTCGCCGCCAGGGTCGCCGCGTTCGAGCCGGCGGCCCCCCCGTCGACGGAGCCCCCCGCCCCGGCCAACGGGCCCGAGAGCCCCGATCGCGAGGCGTCGCGACTGCGCAAGAAGACCACGGAGCTCCAGAAGAAGCTCCGCCACCTCGACGGTCAGATCGCCAAGGGGCGCGAGGTCGAGAAGTCGCTCAAGCGCGACCTGATCCAGCGCAAGGGGGAGCTCGCCGAGGCCCGGATGCTCGCCGAGCGCCTGCGGCGCGAACTCGACGACGCCAAGGGCGCCCAGGCGACCGCACCCCGCGTGGGGGCCGCGGTCGTCGATCCGCGTCTCGAGGAGATCGACCGCGCGATCAAGCGGCTCGCCGCCGATCAACGCAAGGTCGCGCACCGGATCGAGAAACTTGCCGAAGCGCCCCCCCCGGCGCCCCCCACGCTCGACCCCGCCGCGCTCGAACCGGCGCTGGCCCAACTCGCGGACGTCGCCAAGGAGCTCGGGAGCCTGCGTCGCGAGCGCCGCAAGGACCTCCAGGACCTCGGGCGGCGGATGGACGAGATCGCGGCATCCCTCGCCGCGGTGCGCGAGGCGGCGGAAGCCTCGCCGCGTCCGACCCGGACGGCCTCGCGCCGCAAGGGGGAGCCCGAGCGCGTCGGGGTCTTCGTGGACGTGCAGAACATGTATTACGCCGCGCGGCAGCTGAAGGGGAAGCTCGACTTCGACGCGCTGCTCGCCGCCGCGGTGCTCGACCGCCGGCTGATCCAGGCGACCGCGTACGTCGTCGAAACGAAGGAGATCGACCAGTCGGGATTCATCGCGATGCTCGAGCAACGCGCGATCGAGGTCCGGCGCAAGGCGCTGCAGGTCCGCGCCGACGGCTCGACGAAGGGCGACTGGGACATGGAGATCGCTCTCGACATCCTCGACATGGCGCCCAAACTCGACGTCGTGGCTCTCGTTTCCGGCGACGGCGACTTCACCGCCCTCGTCAAGCGCGTCAAGGGGCTCGGGCCGAAGGTCGAGGTCCTCGCGTTTCCCAGGGCGACCGCCAAGTCGCTCATCGAGGCCGCGGACCGCTACACCCCTCTCGACCGGCGCTTCATGATCCGCTCGGACCTGCCCCCGACCCCCGACCTCGCCGAGACGGTCGCGGCCGCGAAGAGCTGAGCGCTCACCCTCCTCCTCCGCCCACGAACGCGATCGTCCCGTCGGCGCCGACCCGCAGGTGGCGCCGGCTCCCCTTCCACTCCGGGACCACGAGAATCCGCTTCCCCTCGTCGCGCACGTCCAGCTCCACGTGGAAGTGGCCGAGGACCACC
The DNA here is from genome assembly GCA_036376135.1 of Candidatus Polarisedimenticolaceae bacterium. Classification (NCBI taxonomy): domain Bacteria; kingdom Pseudomonadati; phylum Acidobacteriota; class Candidatus Polarisedimenticolia; order Candidatus Polarisedimenticolales; family Candidatus Polarisedimenticolaceae; species Candidatus Polarisedimenticolaceae bacterium. The sequence continues at coordinate 21,855 of DASVAW010000116.1, forward strand.
GCGTCGAAACCCGCCGCGAACCGCGGCGCCGCGTACGCCCGCAGGAGCTCCTCGGGAACCGCGCGCTTCATGCCGAGGTTGGTGCCGCGCATCCGGCGCTCCAGCGACTCCGCGAAGGCGAGACGCCGGCGGCGCGGGACGAGGGAGAAGACCGCCCAAGCGGCGCGAGAACGGGAAACCCGGCGCCAGGTCCGGTACTGCCGGTCGCGCACGTTGACGAGGTCGCCGTGCGCGCACCACAGGCGGCGACCGGCGTGGCGCTCCTCGAAACCCTCCTCCGAGGCATCCTCGAGCGCCCCCCCGGCGTGGCGCGCGCCCACGCGGTAGTCGCGGTTCCCCTCGAGGTAGCGCACGACCAACCCGCGGCGCCGCATCGACGCGAGCTGGTCGATCACGGCGCGGTGGTGGGGCTGCTCGAGCTCCTCGCTCCCGATCCAGAGGTTGAACAGGTCCCCCATGAGGACGATCCGCTCGGTCGTCGGGACGAGCGCCTCCAGGAACGCGAGGAAGGCGGTCAGGTCGGGATCGTCCCGGTCGAGGTGGACGTCGCCGATGAACACGAGATCGCGCGCCGTCACGCCCGCTCCTCCCGACTCCCGCGGTCGCGGAACTCCTCGCGGAAGGCCTCGAAGCGCCCCGCCTCGATGGCCCGGCGAACGGCGTCCATCAACCCGAGGTAATACGTCAGGTTGTGGAGGGTGTTGAGCCGCGAGGCGAGGATCTCCTTCGACACGAACAGGTGCCGCAGGTAGGCGCGGCTGTAGTGGCGGCACGTGTCGCAGGCGCAGGAAGGGTCGAGCGGCCGCGGGTCGGTGCGGTACGCCTCGTTCTTGATGTTGACCTTCCCCTCCGACGTGAAGAGCTGTCCGTTGCGCGCGTTGCGCGTGGGCATCACGCAATCGAAGAGGTCGATGCCGGAGGCGACGGCCTCCACGAGGTCCTCGGGCCGTCCGACCCCCATCAGGTAACGAGGGCGATCCTCCGGCAGCATCGCCGCCGAGGTGCGTGCCGCGTGAGCGATCGCCTCCGGCGGCTCCCCCACGCTCACCCCGCCGATCGCGTAGCCGGGGAAATCGAGTGCGCGCAGTTCCGTCGCGCTGCGCTCGCGCAGGTCGACGTGCGGCCCCCCTTGGACGATGCCGAACAGGACCCCGTCGCCGCGCCACGCCTCGCGGCAACGGCGCGCCCAGCGCGTCGTACGGTCGACCGCCGCCGCGATCGCCTCCCGGGGCGACGGGAGGGCCGGGCATTCGTCGAGCGCCATCGCGATGTCCGAGCCGAGCGCCGCCTGGATCTCCATGCTCGATTCCGGGGTGAGCACGTGCATCGAGCCGTCCAGGTGGGAGCGGAACCGCACCCCGTCCTCGTCGATCCTGCGCAGTCCCTCCAGCGAGAAGACCTGGAAGCCGCCGGAGTCGGTGAGGATCGGTCCGTCCCAGTTCATGAACCGATGGAGGCCGCCGAGATCGCGCACGACCGCGTGCCCCGGGCGCAGGTAGAGGTGATAGGTGTTGCCGAGCAGGATCGTCGTGCCCGCGGCGCGCAGCTCGGGGGTCGTCATCGCCTTCACCGCCCCCGCGGTCCCGACCGGCATGAACTGGGGGGTCTCGACCGCGCCGCGCGCCGTCGTCATCCGCGCGCGGCGGGCGAGCCCGTCCCGGGCGGACACCTCGAAGCCGAAACCGCTCACGCCGACCTCACGAACATCGCGTCCCCGTAGGAGAAGAAACGATACTCCTCGCGCACGGCCTGGGCGTAGGCCGCAAGCACGCGCTCCCGACCCGCGAACGCCGCGACGAGCATCAGCAGCGTCGAGCGCGGCAGGTGGAAATTCGTGACCATCGCGTCGACGGCGCGGAAACGGAAGCCCGGGGTGATGAACAGCGCGCTCCGCCCCGTTCCCGCGCGGACGACGCCGTCCCGCGCGGCGACCGTCTCGAGGGTGCGCACGACCGTGGTCCCCGCCGCGACGACGCGGCCGCCCCGCGAGCGCGCGGCGGCGATCGCGGCCGCCGTCGCCTCGGGGATCTCGTAGGCCTCCTCGTGCATGCGGTGGTCCTCGATCCGCTGCGCGCGCACCGGGAGGAACGTTCCCGGCCCGACGTGGAGCGTGATCCACGCGAGATCGACGCCGCGCTCCGCGATCCGTGCGAGAAGCTCCGGCGTGAAGTGAAGCCCCGCCGTCGGCGCCGCGACCGCGCCGAGCCGCCGCGCGAAGACGGTCTGGTAGCGCTCGCGATCGTCCTGGGTTCGCGTGTCCGACGGCTCGCGGCGGATGTACGGCGGGAGGGGCATCGCGCCGGTCGCGACGACCGCGCCCACCGGGTCTCCCGAGGGATGCGTGAGCCGCACGATCCAGGTCTCCATCTCCCGCTCCACGATCTCCGCCGCAAGCCCCCCCGGGAAGGCGAGCACCGCGCCGGGCCGGAGCTTCTTCGAGGCGCCGAGCAGGCAACGCCAATGCGGCGCGCCGGCCGATCCGCCCACCGCCTCGACCAGGAGGAGCTCGACGCGGCCTCCCGAAGGCTTCGAGCCGATCAGGCGCGCGGGGAGCACCCGGGTGTCGTTGAGCACGAGGAGATCGCGTTCGCGCAGCTCGTCCGGAAGGTCGCGGAATCCCCGATGCCGGACCGCACCGGTGTCGCGATCGAGGACGAGCAGGCGCGAGGCGTCGCGCGGGCTCGCGGGCTCCTGCGCGATCCGCTCCGGCGGGAGCGCGTAGTCGAAATCCTCGAGGTTCACCGGGCCAGAAGCCCCCGGAGCACCGCGAGGTTCTCCCGGTCCTCGGCGAGATCGTCGCCCTTGGGCGTCTCGAGGACCATCGGGAGGTCCCGGAAACGCCGGTCGTTCACGATCCGGCGGAACGCGTCGAGTCCGACCGTTCCCCGGCCGAGGTGTTCGTGCCGGTCCAGGCGGCTTCCGAGCTTCCCCTTCGAGTCGTTGAGGTGGAACGCCCCCAGCCGCGAGAGGCCGACGGCCCGGTCGAGCCGCTCGAACGTGGCGTCGTAGGCGGCGACGCTCGAGAGGTCGTGCCCCGCGGCGACCGCGTGGCAGGTGTCGAAGCAGACTCCGAGGCGGTCTTCGCAGGCCGCCTTCGCGAGGATCGCGCCGAGCTCCTCGAACTTCCCGCCGAGCACCTTGCCCTGCCCGGCCGTGATCTCGAGCAGCGTCCGCACCTCGCGGCGCCCCCGCTGCGCGTAGACGCGGTCGAGCGCGAGGGCGACGCGGCGGACGCCTTCCTCCGCACCGGCCTCCTTCGGCGAGCCGGGGTGCACGACGAGCGACGGGATGCCCAGCTGCGCGCACCGGTCGAGCTCCACCCCGAACGCCTGGGTCGAGCGCTCCCAGAGGGCGTCGTCGGAGGAGGCGAGGTTGATCAGGTAGGAGGCGTGGGCCAGGAGGTGGCGCTCGATCCCCGCCTCTGCGGCCGCGCGGCGGAACGCGTCGATTTCGCCCGCGGCGAACGGTCGGGCCGCCCACTGGTTCGAGGACTTCACGAAGACCTGCAGCGCGCCGGACCCGACGGCGACGGCGCGCTCGACGGCGACGGGCATGCCGCCCGCGATCGACATGTGGGCCCCGAATCTCGGCTCGTTCACGACGGCTCTCCCGCGGCGAGGAGGTCGAAGGCCCGCTCGAGGTGGCGCCGCGCCAACCTCCCGCCGGGGGCCGGGAGCAACCCGAGGATGCCGAGCCGGCTCAACGCGAAATCGAAACGGATCGGATCGGAAGGATCGAGCGCCCGCAGTCGCGCGGTGACCTCGAGAGCCATCGGCCAGCCCGGCGACTTCCGACGGGTCCAGCCGAGCAGCGCCGCGACCCGCACGAGGTGCGTGTCGAGCGGGGCGACGAGGCGCGCCCGGGAAGCGCGACTCCAGACGCCGCAATCGACGCCGTCGTCCGGGCGAACCATCCAGCGGAGGAACAGGCACGGTCGCTTGCACAACGAACCGGACTCCGGCGAGGGGAACAACCACCGCGCCCCGCGGGAGGCGTCGTCCTCGCGGGAGTCCAGGGCGAACAGGCGATCCACGAACGCGCGCATCGCTCCCTCGTAGGTCTCGCCCCCGGGCTCGGGATCGCCTTCGAGGAAAAACGCCTCGAGGGAGCCCGCGCGCGTGCGCGCGCGCCGGATCAACAGGAACAACCTCGCGAGATCCGCGCCCCGAGTGAAGCGGTGCACGAAGCCGTCGAGGCGCCGGGCGTCGCGCCGCTCGTCGAAGGCGTCCACGAAGCGCCCCGGCGAGCTTCCCGTCGCCTCCAGGACCCGCTCGACGCTCGCGCGGATCGAGGCGACCCGCCCGTACGCGAGCCCCGAGGCGACGATCCCGGCGATCTCGCGGTCGGAAGGGTCGTCGAAACGCCGGACCAGACCGACGGGATCGGTGTCGAGGAACCCCCGGCGACACGTCGCCGCAAGGGCGGTCAGCCGTCGTGGGAGGTCGTCGTGGAAGCAGCGGCGCACCCCGAGAGGATAAACGCCTCCGCTCGTGGCGTCAGAGCAGCCACATCGCCGCGATGGCGAACAACGCCGCCGCCGCGAGCACCGCCGCGAGCGCGGCCCACGGCAGCCGGGAGCTTTCCGGCTCGACCGAGCCGAAGGCGAAATCTCCCCGCGGCATCCGCGCCTCGGGGCACAGGCGCACCGGGACGAGCGACTTTCCGAGGTCCTTCGGCACGGCCCGGCGGAACACCTCGCGATTGACCTTGAGGGGACCGACGTCCTCCGCGACGCGCCCGTAGAGCAGCTTCGAAAGGCGGCGCTTGCGCTCGGCCGGGGTCGGATGCGCGAGCGCCGTTTCCGCCACGGCGGGGTCGCCCGCCTCGATCGCCACCTCGAGTCGCTCGAGGTATCGACTCGCGGCCAGCGCGTCGTACCCGAGCGCGAGCATCCCGAGGACCGCCCGGGCGTCGGCGTCCCGCTCGCGATGACGACCGTACCCGAGCGAGCCCAGGTCCGAGGCCGCGTCGGCCCACGCCTCCCCGTTGCGATCGCCCCCGCTTCCGGAGGCTCGGAAGCCCAGGCGCGAGAGACGGACCGCCGCGTCCCCGGAGGCGGCGTGCGCGAGCTCGTGCCCCAGCACGAACGCGAGCTCCGCCTCGTCCTCGAGGAACGCGAGCGCCCCCGCGCTGAGAAGGAGCGTGCCGCTCGGAAGCGCGAGGGCTCGATGCACGTCCGTGTCCACCACGACGACCCGAACCGCCGACGGCGCCCCTTCGGAGCGCGCCGCGACGTGGCGTGCGATCCGGTCGAGATAGGCCTGACCGACCGGCGCCGTCCCGAACTTCCACCGCCCGTCGAGCGCCGAGCGGATCTCGTGTTCCACCGCTTCGGAGACCCGTGCGTCGGGAAGCTCCGCCGGGATCCGGCCTTCGACGCACGCACCGCACCGCTGCTCGCCGTGCGCGAGCAGCTTCTCGCTCGAGAACGGCAATCCGCACGACTCGCACGTGAACAGGAAGGCCGCATTCCCGCGGGAGTCCACCCATCGTGTCGCGCAACGCACGCAACGGCGGACCGAGGCTCCCCCCAGGGTGGGACAGGCCACGCCGGGGATCGCGAACGGCCCGTCGCCGCAGCGGGGACAGGCGCGCGGATCCGGGGGCCCCCCCGCGCGCGGGGGACTCAGCTCCTGCGGGACGCCCATCGCGTCACCCCCCAGGCGAGACCGAGTCCTGCGCAGGCGCCGCCGCCCCACCACGCCGCGACCTGACCTCCGAACAGCGTCGAGAGCCCCAGACCGCACAACGAGCCCAACCCGAGGCCGATCATCGCCCCGCGGATCCGGTTCGGAGCGCCGGAACCCCGCTCCGTCGCCGCGGGGGGCTCGGCTGCGTCGGGGACCGGGGCGTCCGCCTCGGGAGCGAGCATGGTCCAGACCATCGCGGAGTCTCCCGGACGATCGAACGAGGTCGAGCCGAGCGCAGGGGCCAGGCTCGGGTCGTCCATGCCGACCCGCCGAATCCCTTCCGACGGGTCCGGAGCCGCTCCGATCCCGACGGGCACAGGCCGACCCGCCGCGCGCGCCGCCGCGGCGACGAGCCCCGGCGCGGTCGCCGCGAACGCCCGCAGGCCGGCGTCGTCCGAGAAGCTCGCGCGCACCGCGTACGACCGGCGGGCCCCCAGGTGGACGGTGCCGTCGCAGCACGAACAACGCGCGCGACGGGGCTCTCCCCCGGCCTCGTGGCGATAAAGCGTTCCGCACGACGGGCAGCTGACGATCACGGTCACCCTCCCCAGCGCCGCAAAACCTAGGCTTCGCGGGCACCCGGGTCAAGCGGGGCCGCTTCCCGGCGATCCGGGGGAACCCCTTGCCTATGCTATAGTTCCGCCTCTTTACTTCGAGGGAACTCGATGAAGATCTACGACACACCCGACCTGCGCAACGTCGCGATCCTCGGTCACGGCGATTGCGGGAAGACCTCGCTCGTGTCCGCCTTCCTGTTCGTGGGCGGGGCCGTCAACCGGCTCGGCCGGGTCGACGACGGCACGGCGACGACCGACTTCGACGAGGAGGAGATCGAGCGGAAGATCTCGCTGCAGACCGCCCTCGGGCACGTGGAGTGGCGCGGCAAGAAGATCAACCTCATCGACACGCCGGGTTACGCGGCGTTCGTCGCCGACGCGAAGGCCGGCCTCTCCGTCGCCGACGCCGCTTTCCTGCTGGTCGAGGCGGTCGCCGGGGTCCAGGTCATCACCGAGCGCGTCTTCAAGTATTGCCAGGAGTACCAGGTTCCGCGCGTCTTCGTGATCAACAAGCTCGACCGCGAGAACGCCTCCTTCGATCGCGCGATGGAATCGATCGCCGGGCGGTTCGACCGGCGCGCGGTCCCGATCCAGATCCCGATCGGGGCGGAAGGCGCGTTCGAGGGGGTCGTCGACCTCCTCGCGATGAAGGCGCACCGCTACGCCAAGGACGCCTCGGGTCAGGCCACCGAAACCGACATCCCCGCGGAGTTGACCGACCAGGCCGCCGAGTACCGCGCCAAGCTCGTCGAGATGGTCGCCGAGAGCGACGACACGCTGATGGAGCAGTTCTTCGAGACGGGCGACCTGCCTCACGAGACCCTGGTCAAGGGCCTCCACAAGGCGTTCCTCGACCGGAAGATCTTCCCGGTGATGCTCTCCGCCGCGACGAAATGCGTGGGGGCGCGCCAGATGCTCGACGCCGCCGTCGACTTGATGCCGGCCCCCCAGGAGCGTCCCGACCGCGCCGGGACCGTGCCGCCGTCGGGAGCCGAAGGTTCGCGCAAGGCCTCGGCAGCGGAGCCGGTCTCCGCCTTCGTCTTCAAGACGGTCGCGGACCCGTTCGCGGGGCGGCTGTCGCTCTTCCGCGTCGTCTCCGGGACGCTGAAGGGGGACACCCCGGTGATCAACGTCGGCCGGGAGGTCGCCGAACGCCTTGGGAACGTCAACGCGATGCAGGGGAAGACCCCGGTGCCCCTCCCCGAGCTGCGCGCCGGGGATCTCGGCGCGGTGGCCAAGCTGAAGGAGACGAAAACCTCCGACACGCTGGCGGACCCGCAGCATCCGATCCGGTTCACCCCCATCGAGTTCCCCGAGCCCGCGATTTCCTTCGCGATCGAGCCGAAGGCGAAGGGGGACGAGGAGAAGATCTCGACCGCCCTGCACCGCCTCCAGGAGGAGGACCCGGTCCTGCGCGTCGGTCGCGACCCCCGTACGCACGAGCTGATCGTCTCCGGGAACGGCCAGGTGCACGTCGAGGTCGCGATCTCGAAGATGCGGCGCAAGTTCGGCGTCGAGGCGATCCTCAAGCAGCCGAAGGTCCCCTACCTCGAGACGATCAAGCGGAAGGTCGGCCCGGTGCAGGGTCGCCACAAGAAACAGACCGGCGGACGCGGCCAGTTCGGCGACTGCTGGATCGAGATCGAGCCGCTCCCGCGCGGCTCGGGCTTCGAGTTCGTCGACAAGATCTTCGGAGGGTCGATCCCGCAGAACTTCCGCCCCGCGGTCGAGAAGGGGGTGCGCGAGTCCGCCGAACGCGGATGGCTGTCCGGCAACCCCGTGATCGACTTCCGCGTGACCCTCACCGACGGCTCGTACCACGCCGTCGACTCGTCGGAGATGGCCTTCAAGGTCGCGGGGTCGCTCGCCTTCAAGGCCGCGATGGAGCAGGCCCGTGCGACGATTCTCGAACCGATCTACTCGGTCGAGATCACCGCCCCCGAGGAGTACATGGGCGACATCATGGGCGACCTTTCCTCCCGCCGCGGCAAGCCCCAGGGCATGGAGAGCCAGGGTCACTACCAGGTGATCAAGGCCCTCGTCCCGCTCTCCGAGATGCTCACCTACGCCTCGACCCTCAAGTCGATGACGTCCGACCGCGGCACCTTCCACATGGAGTTCGACCACTACGAGGAGGCACCCCCGCCGGTTCAGGAGAAGATCGCGGCCGAATACGCCAGGCACAAGCAGGAAGAGCAGGAGAGATAACTCCTCGTGAGCCGCGACATCGTCTACATCCGCGAGCTCGGCGACCACGTCGGCGAGACGGTCACCCTCCGGGGGTGGCTCTCCCAGAAACGTTCGTCCGGCAAGGTGAAGTTCCTCGTCCTGCGCGACGGTACGGGCTGGCTGCAGTGCGTGGCGTTCGCCAAGGAGGTCTCCCCCGAGCTGTTCGAGCGTTGCGACAAGGCGCCGCTCGAATCCTCGATCACGGTGAGCGGGTCGGTCCGGAAGGACGACCGCGCCCCCGGGGGTTTCGAGCTCGGTCTCGCCGACGTCGTGGTCTTCCACGAGGCGGCGGAGTACCCGATCCAGCCGAAAGAGCACGGGGTCGAGTTCCTCTTCGACCACCGCCACCTGTACCTCCGTTCGCGGACGCCCCAGGCGGTCCTGCGGGTCCGCAACGAGGTGGTCAAGTCCTGCCGCGACTTCTTCTACGACCGCGGATTCGTGCTGATCGACTCCCCGGTCCTCACCCCCGCCGCGTGCGAGGGGACGACGACCCTCTTCGAGACCGACTACTTCGGCGACAAGGCGTACCTGACGCAGTCGGGACAGCTCTACCTCGAGCCCGGCTGCATGGCGTTCGGCAAGGTCTTCTGCTTCGGCCCGACCTTCCGGGCGGAGAAGTCCAAGACCCGGCGCCACCTCACCGAGTTCTGGATGATCGAGCCCGAGGTCGCGTGGCTCGAGCTTCCGGGCCTGCTCGCCCTCGCCGAGGAGTTCGTCTCCTACGTCGTGGGGCGCGCCCTCGATCGCTGCCGCGAGGACCTCAAGTTCCTCGAGCGCGACACGACGATGCTCGAGAAGGTCCTCCCGCCGTTTCCGAGGATCACCTACGACGAGGCCGCGAAGATCCTGCTGACCCCGGAGTCGCAGGAGAAGATGCGCGAGGCCGGCGCCCCGGCCTTCGCCCACGGGAGCGACTTCGGCGCGCTCGACGAGACCCTGCTCACCCAGCAGTTCGACCGTCCCGTGATGGTCACGCACTGGCCCGCGGAGATCAAGGCGTTCTACATGCAGCCGGACCCCTCGGACCCGACGAAGGCGCTGTGCGTGGATGTGCTCGCCCCGGAGGGGTACGGCGAGGTGATCGGCGGCTCGCAGCGCATCCACGACCACGACCTGCTCCTGTCGCGGATCCGCGAGCACGGCCTTCCGGTCGAGGCCTTCCAGTGGTACCTCGACATCCGGAGGTACGGCACCGTCCCTCACTCGGGGTTCGGGATGGGGATCGAGCGTTGCGTCACCTGGATCTGCGGGATCCAGCACCTGCGCGAGACGATCCCCTACCCGCGCCAGATCAACCGCCTCTATCCGTGAAGCGGATCGGCGTCCTCAGCCTGGGCTGCTCGAAGAACCTCGTGGACACCGAGGTCATGCTCGGGCATCTCGACGCCGCCGGATGCACCTTCACGACCGATCCGGCCGAAGCCGACGTCCTCGTCGTCAACACCTGCGGATTCATCGAGGCGGCGCGCGAGGAGTCGATCCGCACGATCCTCGAGGCGGCGGAGTACAAGAAGTCGGGCGTCCTCTCACGCCTCGTGGTCGCCGGGTGCATGGTCCAGCGCTACGGCGACGAGCTGCGGAGAGAGCTCCCCGAGGTCGACGCTTTCGTCGACCTCGACGGCCTCGACGGGATCGTGGCCGCGGCCGGGCTCGCCCCGCTCCCGAAGGCCGCCCCGGCCACGGGCCTCCTGCAGATCGGCCCGAAGCCGGCGAGGTTCCTGTACGGCTCCGAGACGCCCCGACGCCTCGCGACACCGAAGTGGACCGCGTTCGTGAAGATCGCCGAGGGGTGCGACCACACGTGCTCTTTCTGCGCGATCCCGAAGTTCCGCGGCGTGTTCCGCTCGCGCCCACCCGAGGACGTCGTCGCGGAGGCCGAGGCCCTCGCCCGGCGCGGGGTGCGCGAGATCAACCTCATCGCGCAGGACTCGAGCCACTTCGGCCGCGACCGGGGCGACGCGCACGGGCTCGCCGACCTCCTGGAGAGGCTGAACGGCGTCGAGGCCCTGCGATGGATCCGCGTCCACTACCTCTACCCCAACACGGTGACCGACCGGCTGATCGCGGCGATGGCGGCGACCGAACGGGTCGTGAAGTACGTCGACATGCCCCTCCAGCACGCACACGCCGAGACGCTCAGGCGCATGCGCCGCGGCGGTTCGGCGGAGGGCCACCTCCGC
>DASVAW010000117.1 GCA_036376135.1 Candidatus Polarisedimenticolaceae bacterium
GGGTTCACGACCCGCATCGAGAGGGGGACGGGTGCCGGGTCGATCTCGCACGGCTCGACGCTCCTCGCACGGCGGCGACGCGCACGCGCCGTGGTTTGACCCCTCAAGCCCGCGAAGCTCGTTAGTCCGTCAGGAGGTCCCAACATGAACATGCAGGACAGTCTCCGACTCGCCGCGATCCTCGCCTTGTCCTTCGTGGCCGCTGCCTGCGACGGCGCGGATGACACGGTCGGCGGATCCACCGCCCAGGTCCCCCAGCAGGCGGTGACCGAGGCTGCCCGACAGGTTCCGATGGCGCTCCTGGCCGCGGATCTCACGACGCGCTCGGTCGCGTTGACGTCGTCGGGGCAGTGCTCGGACGCGGTCGATCTGGGCGGGGGCCTCACCGCCAACTGCGTGCCATTCCAGAACGGTGTCAGCTTCTGGGTGACGGGCTCGCCGACTTCGGCCCCGTCCTGCCAAGTCGAGATCGGCATCAACGCGTTCCCGGGTCAGGGAGACGCCTACGAATTCACCGCGCAAGCCCTGGAGTCGTACATCGGGTGCAACCAGACCAACCACTACCTCGCCGCCAACGGAAGTGTCACCGCGGACGCCTCGGGCTCGGTGCAGTCGGCGTCCGCAACGATGGAACTGCTGGACCGGACCTGGCACTCGACCGCGCAGTCCCTCATGCTCGAGCAGCCTTCGGCCGGCTTCTCGTTGACCTTGGATTTCGGGACCGGAACCGGTCCGGTGAAGCAGAACGGAAGCACCGTGGCCACACTCACCGTGTCCGGCGGCTGCACCACGGTGAATTTCCTCGACGCGACGCTCACCGATTCGACGGTCTGCGCCTGGTAGGACCCCCGTTTCGGGCTTTTTGGCCCCGGTTCCCCGAACCGCCGCCTGACGGGGGCGTGGCGGACCTTGCCTTGGCGGGATAGCGTCTTAGTTCCTTCCACGCATGAAGGAACTCCGGGCTTCCCGGAGACGACGAGAGGAGTCTCGCCATGTTTTTCGACCCGATCTACTGGCTCGTGGTCGGAGCCGGTTTGGTCCTGAGCCTGTGGGCCTCGTTCAAGGTCAAGGGGACGTTCGCGAAGTACAGCCAGTTCGCCACCCGCTCCGGCATGAGCGGGGCCGACGTCGCCCGCCGGATTCTCGCGCAGAACGGGATCCACGACGTGGAGGTCGAGGCGATCCAGGGATCGCTGACCGACCACTACGACCCGCGAACCAAGACCCTTCGTCTGAGCGAGCCGGTGTTCGCCGGCCGCAGCATGGCCGCCTTCGGCGTCGCCGCGCACGAGGTCGGCCACGCGATCCAGCACGCCCGCGCCTACGCGCCCCTCAAGTGGCGCTCCGCGTGGGTCCCCGTCGCGAACATCGGCGGCGGGTTGTCGATGTTCGTGATCATGGCGGCCCTGTTCCTCGGCGGCGCGGCCTCCGCCACGGGACAGACGGTGGGCATGATCGGCGTCGTCCTCTTCGCCACGACGACGTTGTTCACGCTCATCACGCTTCCCGTCGAGTTCGACGCGAGCAAGCGCGCGCTCGCGACGCTGCAATCGGGCGGGTACGTCTCGACCGAGGAGTGGGCCGGCGCCAAGAAGGTGCTCGACGCGGCCGCGCTGACCTACGTCGCCGCCGCGATCACGTCGATCATGACGCTGCTCTACTGGGCGTACGCCCTGGGCCTTTTCGGCGGGCGACGCGACGACTGACGACGCGACGGGGTCAGGCCTGACCGATCAACCGGTCGACCTGACCCCGCATCTTCCCCACCCAACATCAAAAAGAAACCAGCGGATTCGCCGTAGCCAGGTACCGTCCTCCACAGCCGTTCCACCCGCTGGGAGGATGACGCTCATGATCGGGATTCCGCCTCGCCGGCTTTTCTGCGCCGTCGTGCTCATGACCTCGATCGCCTGCAACGCCACCAACCACGTCCTCGGGCCGAGCTCGGATGGGGGAGAGGCCGTGCGCGTCGCCGCCGCAGTGCTCGGCCTCGAGGAGGCCCCGTTGGCGCTCGCGGCGGGCGGCACCGTGATGCGAGTGTGGCCGCTTTCGTCCGCCTGCCCGTCGACGTACGACCTCGGCGGCGGCGTGACCGGCTCCTGCGTGCGGCTCGATCAGTCCGGTTACTACTACGGGAGCTACTACCAGTTCACGACCATCACCCTCAGCACCATGGCGTACCTCCCGGGTGGGGGGCCGGGGCTGGAGATGCCGTTCGACCTCCGCGTCGAGCCCGGGAACGACAACAGCTCTTTCCTTTCCGTGTGGGATGCCTACGCGAACGTGAACCAAGGCAACGGTGCGTGGAAGCTGAGCGGCCGCATCTACACGGATGCCGCCGGCAACACCGAAGACCTGCAGTTGAGCCTGCGAACCTCCCACTGCAACTGGTCCTTGCGGAGCGACTCGATCGAATTCCAGGTGCCGGGCATCCCCGCCGTGTCGGCCCGCGTCGAGCTCGACTCGGGCGCGGGAATCCTGAAGGTCGGAGGGGAAACCGCGGCGATCGCCACGGTATCCGGTGGATGCGTCACCTTCGACTTCGTCGATCCCGCGACGACCGATCATGCCACCTGCATGTGGTGACGTACGGCGCGTACCGGGACGGTGGTCACGGCCTCGGTCGGACGAGCGGGACCTCCCCTATTTCCTGACCGGAGCGTAGAACGACACGCCGCGCACGTTCTCGTCCACCTTCATCGACGCCTGCAGCGGCGGGAAGACGCGCTGCTCGCAGTCGCTGCGCTCGCACAGGCGGCAGGTGACGCCCACCGGCTTCGCCGCCGCCGGATTCTCGAGATCCACCCCGTCGGAGTAGACGAGTTCCCGTGCGAACTCGACCGGGCAGCCCATCTCGATCGCCTGCATCGCGTGGAGCGAGTGGTAGCCCCCGCCGTCCTTGCGGATCGTGCGCGCGAAGCAGAAGAAGGTCGTCCCGTCGGGCATCTGCGAGGTCTGGACGCGGAACATCCCCGGCGTGAGGAACGCCGCGTGCAGCGTCCAGCGAGGGCACGCCCCCGAGAACCGCGCGATACGGATCCCGGAACCCGAGAACCGCTTCGAGATGTTCCCGGCGACGTCGGCGCGCACGAGGTGGAACGGCACCCCCTCGGCGCCCGGCCGGCGCAGCGTCGTGAGGCGGTGGCAGACCTGCTCGAAACGCGTGCGGAAGCGGTGGCCGAGCAACTCGATGTCGTAGCGCTCCTCGCGCGCGGCCTTCACGAAGGGCTCGTAGGGCATCAGCACCGCCGCGGCGAAGTAGTTGGCGAGGGCGACGCGGGCGAGCGCCTTGGACTCCACGTTCGCGATTCCCGAATCGACCGAGATCCGCTCGAAGGTCGCCGATTGCGAGAGCAGGCCGATCTGATGGGCGAGCTGGAAGTTGCGCGAGCCTCGGCGAAGCACCTCGGAGAGCCGGAGCTCGCGGCGTTCCGGGTCCCACCGGCGCACCGCCCCGCCCATCGCCTGCACCATCTCGATCTTCACCGCCGCGCCGTGGGCGTCGCGCAGGTGTTTGGCGAGGGCGGTGAAGAGGTCGTCCCCCGGAAGTCGCGCGTCGCGCCAGAGCCGCTCGCCCGCCTCCTCGAGGTCCGGGAAGTAGTTCATGTGCCGCTGGACGAGGTCGCTCACCTCCTCGCCCGGGAGGCGGAAGTCACCGACTCCGGCGAGCTCCCCCCCTTCCGCCACCCGCTCGGCGAGGCTTCGCGCCGACTCCCTCGTGGCCCGGTAACTCTCGTAGAGCCCGAGGAGCGCCCGCGCCGCGCCGGGAGCCTGGGTGGCCAGCACCCGCACGTCGGCCGAGGTCAGCGCGTACGACTCGAAGATCGGGTCGCCGAACGCCTCCAGGAGGTCGGCGACCGTGTGCTCTTCGTCCTCTCCCGCGAGCTCCTTCAACTCGAGGCGGAAGTGCTGCGCGAGCCGCAGGAGCAGCTCCGCGCTCATCGTCCTGCGTCCGTGCTCGATCAGGTTCAGGTAACTCGCCGAGATCCCGAGTTTTTCGGCGAGGCGGACCTGGGTGAGCTGGTGGCGGCGCCGGAGGGTCCGGATCCGGGCGCCCAGGCGGAGGGCCGCGTCACTCTTCACACGCGGATATTTACAGCCTTGACAGATTCACAGCCACAAGTTTTCCAACTCCGACTTCCTTGACCCACGAACTTCGACCCTTTCGTTGCGCTGGAACCGATTTGTCAGGACCCTACCGATGTCCCGCGGCATCCGATCCCCCGGAGGACGCCCGTCCATGAGTTCCCCCCGATCCTCGCCCTCCCCCGACGTGCACCTTCGGGCCCCTATCCCCGTCGGAGGGGAGCGGATCCTGACCGCCGAGGCTCTCGGCTTCGTCGCGGAGCTCACCCGCACCTTCCGGCCCCGGGTCGAGGCGCTCCTCGAGCGCCGCCGCGAGGTGCAGGCTCGAAGGGACGCCGGGGAGATGCCGGCGTTCCTCGAGGAGACGCGCGAGATCCGAGAGTCGGAATGGACGGTCGCACCGATCCCGAAGGGCCTGGAGGATCGCCGCGTCGAGATCACCGGTCCCGTCGACCGGAAGATGGTGATCAACGCCCTGAACTCGGGTGCGTCCGTTTTCATGGCCGACTTCGAGGACGCCAACTCCCCCACCTGGGAGAACGTGGTCCTCGGCCAGGGGAACCTCTTCGACGCCGTCCGCGGCACGATCACCTACGACGACCCCGACACGGGGAAGTCCTACCGCCTGGCCTCGCGCACCGCGGTCCTGCTCGCCCGCCCGCGCGGCTGGCACCTGCTTGAGAAACACGCCGAGGTCGATGGCCGCCCGATCCCCGCATCCCTCTTCGACTTCGGCCTCTACTTCTTCCACAACGCCAAGGCACTGCTGGAAAAGGGGTCAGGCCCCTTTTTCTATCTCCCGAAAATGCAGAGCCATCTCGAGGCGCGGCTGTGGAACGACGTCTTCGTCCACGCGCAGCGCGCGCTCGGCATCCCCAACGGAACGATCCGAGGGACGGTGCTGATCGAGACCCTCCCCGCCGCGTTCGAGATGGACGAGATCCTCTGGGAGCTGCGCGACCACTCCGGCGGGCTCAACTGCGGGCGCTGGGACTACATCTTCAGCTTCATCAAGACGCTGCTCGCCCACCCCTGGGCGGTCCTCCCCGACCGCGCGCAGGTCACGATGGAGCAGCCGTTCCTCCGCGCGTACACGCAGCTCCTCGTCAAGACCTGCCACCGCCGCGGGATCCACGCGATGGGGGGCATGGCCGCGCAGATCCCGATCAAGCGCGACGCCGAGGCCAACCGCGTCGCCCTCGAGAAGGTCCGCCACGACAAGCAGCGCGAGGTGCGGGACGGCCACGACGGAACGTGGGTGGCGCACCCCGGACTCGTCCCGGTCGCGAAAGAGATCTTCGACGAGCACATGCCGACTCCCAACCAGCTGCACAAACGGCGCGAGGACGTGCACGTCGGCGCTTCCGACCTCCTCGCCGTCCCGCAGGGGACGCGCACGGAGAAGGGACTCCGCTGGAACGTGCGCGTCGGCGTGCAGTACCTCGAGGCGTGGCTTCGCGGCTCGGGGTGCGTGCCGCTGTACGACCTCATGGAGGACGCCGCGACCGCGGAGATCTCGCGGACGCAGATCGCCCAGTGGATCCGCCACGCCGCCCTGCTCGAGGACGGCCGCCCCGTCACCCGCGAGCTCCTCGCGACGATCGTCGCCGAGGAGATCACCGCGGTGAAACGCGAGGCGGGCGACCTCGCCGGCCGCAGGTTCGACGACGCCGCCGCGCTGTTCGAGCAGGTCGCTGCGGCCGACCCCTTCGTTCCTTTCCTGACCCTTCCTGCCTACGACGTCCTGACCCGGGAGGCCTGACGATGGACCGCTTCAAGGGAATCGAACGCCCCTACACCTCGAAGGACGTCCAGCGCCTGCGCGGGAGCGTGCGGATCGCCCACACCCTCGCCGACCTCGGCGCCCGCCGGCTGTGGGACCTCCTGACGACGCGTTCGTACGTGCACTCCCTCGGCGCGATCACGGGGAACCAGGCGGTGCAGATGGTGCGCGCCGGCCTCGAGGCGATCTACGTCAGCGGATGGCAGATCGCCGCCGACGGGAACACCTCCGCGCAGACCTACCCCGACCAGAGCCTCTACCCGGTGGACAGCGTCCCGCGCTTCGTGAAGCGCCTCAACCAGGCCCTCCAGCGCGCCGACCAGATCGAGCACGCGGAGGGCGGCGCCAAGCGCCGCTGGTTCGTCCCCCTCGTCGCCGACGCCGAGGCCGGATTCGGCGGTCCCCTCAACGCCTTCGAGCTCATGAAGGCGATGATCGAGGCGGGGGCCGCCGGAGTGCACTTCGAGGACCAGCTCGCCTCCGAGAAGAAGTGCGGGCACATGGGCGGGAAGGTCCTGATCCCCGTGTCCCAGTTCATCCGGACGCTCACCGCCGCACGCCTCGCCGCCGACGTCTGCGACGTGCCGACGGTCCTCATCGCCCGCACCGACGCCGACAGCGCGAAGCTGCTGACCTCGGACATCGACCCGATCGACAAGCCGTTCTGCACCGGCCAGCGCACGCCCGAGGGGTTCTTCCGGATCACGGGCGGCCTCGACATGGCGATCGCCCGCGGCCTCGCCTACGCGCCTTACGCCGACCTGATCTGGTGCGAGACCTCGCACCCCGACCTCGACGAGGCGCGCCGCTTCGCCGAGGGGATCCACGCGAAGTTCCCCGGGAAGATGCTCGCCTACAACTGCTCGCCGTCGTTCAACTGGAGAAAACACCTCGACGAGGCGACGATCGCGAAGTTCCAGCGCGAGCTCGGCGCGATGGGGTACAAGTTCCAGTTCGTCACCCTCGCCGGCTTCCACGCCCTCAACTACGGGATGTTCGAGCTCGCGCTCGGATACCGCGACCATGGGATGGCCGCGTATTCGAAGCTCCAGCAGGAGGAGTTCGCCGCGGAGAAGGACGGCTACACCGCGACCCGCCACCAGCACGAGGTCGGCACCGGATACTTCGACGAGGTCGCCCAGGTGATCTCGGGGGGCACGGCGTCCACGGTCGCGCTGAAGGACTCGACGGAGAAGGAGCAGTTCTAGGGAGTTCCGCCCCGCCGGTACACCACCCGGAACCTCCTCACCGGAGGCTCCTCGGCGTCCATGAACCGCTCGAACGAGCGAACGACGAGGCCCTGCTCGAGGAACCCGGCGAGATCGGCGTCGGAGAGCGGGAAGGGCGGGTGCGGCGACGGGGGCTCGTCCTCGCGGCCACGGCACAACAAGAGGAGCCTCCCGGTCGGGGCGACGAACCCGGCGATCGAACGTATCGCGACGGCGCGGGCCTCCACGGGGAGCGCCTGCAGCGTGTACGACTCGAAGACGAAGGCGAACCGCCCCGCCCAGGACGCCGGCGGCGCCAGGGCGTCCGCGACCTCGTAGCGGACCGCCGTCTTCGGGAACCGCCGCTTCGCGGTCGCGATCGCCGTCGGGGCGACGTCGAACGCCGTCACGTCGAACCCCGCGGAGGCCAGCGCCTCCGCGTCGTCCCCCAGCCCGCAGCCGACGACGAGGCAGGACCGATCGGCCCCGGGCGCCTCGGACGCAAGCCACTCGATGAGGTGCGGATTGGGCGCGAGCTTCGCCCACGGGATCCTCGACCAGTCCCCGTCGACGGAACGGTAGAGCTCGTCGAACCAGCCCGTCGCGTCCCCGTTCGCGTGGGACTCGAGGGCGCGGCGGCGCATGTCCTCGCGGTCGTCCATGCCCGCCATTATGCCGTCAGCCCGCGAGCCTCCCGAACCAGCTCGCCAGCTGCGCGAGGTCGTTGCCGTCCACGATGCCGTTGCGCGTGAGGTCGCAGTCGGCGTCGTAGTTCGGCTGGCCGGTGGCAGAGCCGAAGGCGCGGCCGAAGCGCGCGAGGTCGACTCCGTCCACCCTTCCCGAGAGGTCGATGTCCGAGGCGAGCAGCGCCCACTCGCAGGTGTCGCCGATGCCGTCTCCGTCGAAGTCGAGCTGGGTCGCGTTCGAGGCGCTCGGGCAGTTGTCCGATCCGCCGCAGACGCCGTCGTTGTCCGGGTCGGGGCCGCTCCCCACGAGGCAGACCTCGCAGACGTCGCCGATCCCGTCCCCGTCCCCGTCCGCCTGGTTCGCGTTCGCGGTCGTCGGGCAGTTGTCGCAGACGTCGCCGACCGCGTCGCCGTCGACGTCCTGCTGGCCGCCGTTCGACAGGGCCGGGCAGTTGTCGACCGGCGCCGCGAGGTCGTCGCCGTCCTTCGTGCAGGCGATCGTCGTGACGAGGTCGGCCTGGGTCGAGGGGGGCGGCGCGTGGAACGCGGCGCAGTCGGTCGCGTCGAGGACGCTGTTCGTCCCGTCCGTGGACTGGTACATGATGAAGCTCGCGTCCCCCTTGTGGCCGAGTCCGGCGTTGTGACCGTACTCGTGGAGCCACACCACGGACTCGGTCCCCGAGCTCCCCGAGCGCACGATCGCCATCCCGTTCCCGGGCGTGTACGCGCAGCCGATGATGTTCGTCCCCGCGCCGCCGCAGTAGTTGATCGCGCGGACGATCTTCACGCGCGCCGTGCCGGCGTTGAGGACCTGCGTGAGCTCGTCCTGCGTGTCGATCGCGTCGAGCCCGTCCCCCGCCGTGCCGAAGGACTGCGCCGCGCCGCTGCGCACGACCCGGATGCAGCAGGCGACGTCGGTCGCGTTGTCGCCGCGCCCCGCCCTCAGCGACGCGTCGGCCAGGCGCAGGTCGAGGGTCGAGGCCGTCATCGGCGAGTTGAGGTCGGGGTGGTTCGCGAAGGTCAGCCGGTTGTCGTGGGAGGCGTTGGAGGGGTCGGCAACCGAAGCGGCCTCGACGGGAGGCTCCGACGGGACGCCCGGCGCCAGGTCGGCCGGCGCCACGAGTGCCTCCTGCGCCCCCCGGGCGAATCGCCCGAGGCGGGGGTCGGCGGCGAGGGCCTCGAGTCGGGAGCGCGCCTCGGCGGAACCGGTGAAGGCCAGGGCGCGGATCGCCCGCTCGACGAGGTCGTCGCGCGTCGACGGGCCGTAGGCGCCGCGCGCGACGGCGCCGTCGAGGGGGCCGCCGCCCGGGGTTGCGGTCGCGAGCAGGAACGAAAGCGCGGCGCCGTCCCCTCGCGCGGCGATGCGGCCCAGCGCCTCGGGGGCGGTCAGAAGCGCCCGGTCCTCCTCGGGAATCGCGGGGGATGCGACGGGGTTTTCGAGGAACGCCACGAGCTCGGGGGTCGACTCCGGGCCTCCGAGATACGCGAGCATCGCGACCACGTTGTCGCGTCGGGTGAACGACGGATCCCGAAGCAGCCGAAGCAGCTCGGGGACGCCGTCCCGGCCCACCTCCCGGAGGGCGATCTCCCCGGTCATCCCGTGAATCCACGTCCGCTCGGCGGTTTCCCGGACTCCGGCCGAGGCCTTCGGCGCGGCGAGCGCGAGGAGAAGGAGCGCGACGACGGAACGGTGCGGCATGGAGGGTCTCCGGAGCGGCCGGCTCCAAGCATCGTCCCCGGTTCGGGTGGGTGCAAGCGGCGTCCGGCGGGGCTTGGAGCCGCTTGTCATAATGCGCGGGTCCGCCTGACCCACCAAAAAGAAAGGGAAAAACGATGGGCTCTGCAGCTTCCAAGGAAGCGATCAAGGCCATCCGGGACTGGCATACCAGCCAGGGGCCGGCCAAGGCGACCTCCATCTTCAATCCCGCGGAGTACGGGAGCCTGACCTTCAACGACGAGGTCCAGCGCGCCCGGCTCCCGAAGCCCGTCTATCAGGCCCTTCGACAGACCATCGCGCACGGCGCACCCCTCGACCCCTCCGCCGCCGATGCCGTCGCCTCCGGCATGAAGGAGTGGGCGGTCGAGCACGGCGCGACCCACTACACGCACTGGTTTCAGCCCCTCACCGGCACGACCGCGGAGAAACACGACTCGTTCTTCCAGCCCACCGCCGACGGCCGCGCGGTCGCGGACTTCAGCGGCAAGGAGCTGATCAAGGGCGAGCCGGACGCGTCGAGCTTCCCGTCGGGGGGCATGCGCTCCACCTTCGAGGCGCGCGGGTACACCGCGTGGGACCCGACCTCTCCGCCGTGGCTGCTCAAGAGCCCGAACGGGACGACGCTCGTCATTCCGACCGCCTTCGTGTCGTGGACCGGCGAGGCGCTCGACAAGAAGACCCCGCTGCTCCGCTCGATGGAGGCCCTCTCCGCGCAGGCGGTCCGGGTGCTCAAGCTCTTCGGCTCGAAGGCCTCGCGCGTGGTCGCGACCTGCGGCCCCGAGCAGGAGTACTTCCTGATCGACCGCATCTTCTATTTCAACCGCCCCGACCTGATCCACTGCGGGCGGACGTTGTTCGGGGCGAAGCCGCCGAAGGGCCAGGAGCTCGAGGACCAGTACTTCGGCCACATCCCCGAGCGCGTGCTCGCCTGCATGATGGACGTCGAGGCGGAGCTTTACCGCTGCGGCGTGCCGGTGAAGACGCGGCACAACGAGGTCGCGCCGAGCCAGTACGAGGTCGCCCCGATCTTCGAGAACGCCAACGTCGCGACCGATCACCAGATGATGACGATGGAGGCGCTCAAACGCATCGCGCCCAAGTACGGGCTCGCCGCTCTCCTCCACGAGAAACCGTTCGCCGGCGTCAACGGCTCCGGTAAACACGTCAACTGGTCGATCTCCGACGACCTCGGGAACAACCTCCTGAGCCCCGGGGACTCGCCGCACGACAACGTGCAGTTCCTGGTCTTCTGCGCGGCGGTCGTCCGCGCGATCGACAAGTTCCAGGGGCTCCTTCGCATGTCCATCGCCTCGGCGGGGAACGATCATCGCCTCGGCGCCAACGAGGCGCCCCCGGCGATCATCTCGGTCTTCCTGGGCGACATGCTCACGGAGGTCCTCGAGCAGATCGAGCAGGGAGGCGCCAAGACCACGAAGCAGGGAGGCCTCCTGCACACCGGCGTCTCGACGCTCCCGCAGCTCCCGCGTGACGCGGGGGACCGCAACCGCACCTCGCCGTTCGCCTTCACCGGGAACAAGTTCGAGTTCCGCGCGGTGTCGTCGAACCAGTCGATCGCGTTCCCGAACATCGCGCTGAACGTCGCGGTCGCCGAGTCGCTCGACTCCATCGCGGGAGAGCTCGAGACGGCCGTCTCCAACGGCGAGAAGCTCGAGGAAGCGGTCGCCAAGCTCCTCCCCGGCCTGCTCAAGCAGCACAAACGCATCATCTTCAACGGCAACGGCTACGCCAAGGAGTGGGAGATCGAGGCCGGAAAACGCGGCCTGCTGAACCTGCGCAACTCCGTGGACGCCTTCCCCGAGCTCGTGAAGCCCGAGGTCCTCAGGGCGTTCGAGAAGTTCAAGGTCCTCAACGAGCGCGAGCTCCAGGCGCGTTACGAGATCGCTCTCGAGCAGTACAACAAGACCGTCAACATCGAGGCGCAGACGATGGTGCTGATGGCGAACCGGTACATCCTGCCGGCCGCCTTCGAGTACCAGAAGGCGATCGCCGACACCGTGAGCGCCTCGAAGGCCGCGGGGGCGGAGTGCACGGAGGGGACGAAGCTCCTCAAGAAGCTGTGCGACCTCGTCTGCGACCTCAGAAAGCGGACCGACGCCCTCGAGCACGAGCTCGAGCACTCCGGAGGCTCGGCCCTCGACCACGCGAAGCACTTCCGGGACAAGGTCGTCCCGGCGATGAACGCGCTGCGGGACACCGGGGACGCGATCGAGTACCTGGTCCCCAGCGAGAAGTGGCCGCTTCCGACCTATCGCGAGATGTTGTTCATCAAGTAGGCCGGATGCGTCGAACGATTCCGATCCTCGTGGTCGCGGCGGCCGCCCTCTCCTGCGGGCGGTCCGCCGCGCCGCCGACGGCGGTCGAAGGCCTCCCCGTCCTCCTCGAGTTCTACAGCGACACCTGACCGGCCTGCGCGCGCTTCGCCCGTGCGGCGAAGGAGGACCCGACCGTCGTCTCCGAGCTGAAGCGGGTCGTCCTGAAGAAGGTCGACGCCAACAGCGAGGAGGGCGGCGCCGCCGCCGACCGCTACTTCGTCGAGGGGCTCCCCGCGTTCGTGCTGATCCGTCCCTCCGACGGGGCGCTGATCGACCACTGGTCGGGGTACCGCGGCCCCGGAGATTGGATCGCGCGGCTGGGCGTCGCGCTCTCCGATCCCGTCACCGAAACCGACCGGCGCGCGCGGTTCCAGCAGCAACCGAGCGCGAACGACGCGCTCGCCCTCGCCCGCCTCGCCGACGCACGCAAGGACTGGGGGGAGTCGGCGCGCTGGATCCGCGAGGCGGGGCGCGTCGAGCCCCGGCTGCGGGCCGAACACGCGGTTGACCTGCTCTTCGCAATGGCGCGCGGCGTTCCCAACCGCGACTTCACCGTCGCGCAGGTGCTGGGGCAGGCCGCGATCGTGCGCGACGGCGCCGCGACGACTCCCGAGGCGCACCTGCGCGCCGCGGCGGCCCTCGCCGATCTCGCAGAGCAGCAGGAGGACCCCGCGATCGTCGCGCCGTTCCTGTCCAAGGCGATGGAGGCGAGTGCATCGATCCAGGACCCCGACCTCGTGGCGCTGCGGGCGCAGCTTCTCGTCCTCGAGGCGCTCCACGTCGCGAAGGACCCCGTCCGGGCGGCCGCGCTGAAGAAGGACGCGATGGCGCCGGGGTGGCAGGAGTCCGCCGACGGGCTGAACGAATACGCGTGGTGGTGCGCCCGGCAGAAGGTCAACCTCGCGGAGGCCGAGGCCTTCGCCCGCCGGGGCGTGGAGAAGTCCGAGGGAGGCGCCGCGCGCGCGCAGGTCCTCGACACGCTCGCGGAGATCCTCTTTCTCCGGGGAGATCGCGAGGGTGCCGCGGCGACCGCGAGGCAGGCGGTGGAGATGGACCCGGCGAATCCCTGGTATCGGAAGCAGGTGGCGAGGTTTGCCGGGGCCCGGTCGGCGCGTTAACCGCCGCCACCCGTTCCTCGCTGCATCACCCCCTCGACTCGGGCGGCCCGCTCGGCCGCGTCCCGCTCGAGGCAAGCCGTCACCACCGCGTCGATCCAGGCGGGCACGCCCGGCGCGAGACGGGACGGCGGAGGCACGGGACGCGAGCCGGCCGCTCCCCTCAGCCCACCCGGATCCGCGTGGAAGAGCAGGCGACCCGTCGCCATCTCCCACAACACGACCCCGAGCGAGAACCAGTCGCTCGCGGGCCCGGGCTCGCAGAGCCGTGTGAGCTGTTCCGGCGAGGCGTACGCGGGGGTGAATCCGGACGCCTGGCCGCTCCGCCCCGTCCATCGCGCCATCGTGAAGTCGGTCAGCACCGCCGCGGGATCGTCACCGGGAACCGTGAGCAGGAGGATGTTCGCCGGCTTGACGTCGAGGTGCGCGACGCCCCGCCCGTGCGCGTACCGTAACGCGCCCGCGACGTTGCGGAGCACCTCGAGGCACAACGTGGAGGACATCGGACGGCCGGCACGGATCAGGACGTCGAGGCCGGGCCCGTCCACGAACGGCATCACGATGTACGGGGTCCCCTCCGCGATCCCGTAGTCGTAGATCTCGATGATCCCCGGATGGCTCAGCCCCGCCGCCGTGCGCGCCTCCGAGCGGAACGCGGCGAGGGTGTGCGGATCGTCCCGCAGGTGCGGGTGGAGGACCTTGATGGCGACCGCGCGCCCCAGGACCGTGTCGAAGGCGCGATGGACGATCCCCTGCCCTCCTTCCCCGATGACCGCCTCCAGGCGGTATCGTCCCGCGAGCAGCGCGGGATCGAGCGTGAGCGTCGGATCGGACTCGGCGGAGGCGGAGATCTCGGCCGCGGCGGACTCGGCGGCGACGGCGACGATCCGCGACCGCGCCTCGCCGATCGTGACCGCTTCCGAGACTTTCCGGAGGTCCTCGAGCATCCGCGAGGCGTCGCGATAGCGGGCCGTCGATTCCGGATGGAGCGCCCGCTCGAAGAGATGCCTCGTCTGCGGCGGGACGACCCCCGCCAGGCGGTCGAGGGGAAGCGCACCCATCCCGGCGATGCGGCGCAGCGTCTCCTGGAGGTCGCGCGGCGGCGGCGCGTCGCCGAACACGGGGTGACGTCCGCACAGCAGCTCGAGCAACACGACGGCGAGGGAGAAGCAGTCCGAGGCCGGCCCGACCTCCTCCCCGCGCGCCTGCTCCGGGGACATGTAGAGCGGCGTGCCGAGTACGTGGCGCGGCTCGCTCAACCGGGACCGGTCGCGCACGAACGCGAGTCCGAAGTCGGCGAGGTAGGCCTCGCCGTCGTCCAGCAGCACGTTCGAGGGCTTGACGTCGCGATGCACGATCCCACGCTCGTGCGCGAAGGCCAGGGCGTCGCAGACGTCGGTGGCCCACGCCAGCGCCTCCCACGCCGACACACCCCGTCCCGCGGCGTCGGCGAGCGTGCCGCCCTCCATGAGCCGCGTCGCGAAGTACACCCACGCGCCGTGTTCGCCCGCGTGGTAGATCGGGACGACGTGGGGATGCTCGAGGCGCGCGAGGGCCGTCGCCTCGCGCAGGAAGCGTCGCGCGTGGTGACGCGGTGCGAACCGCACCTTCTCGAAGACCTTGAGCGCGACCGGGCGATCGAGGTACGCCTGCCGCGCGCGGTAGACGCGTGCCGCCGACCCCGAGGCGAGGAGCTCCTCGATCTCGAACGCCCCCAGCCTGGTTCCCGCAGGAAGATCGGTCACGCCGCTCACGACCATGTCCCGCGCGTTTTACGACGCCTTTACATTCGCGCCAACTTTTTTCGGGGGGACGGTCGAAAACCGCGATCCCGCCGCGATGACTCGTTGTAAATGGGGACGGTCCCCAATTTTCCCGGAGGCTGCGAATGCGTTATCTGCTCCTGATCTACGAGAACGAGAAGGCCTGGATGTCGATCCCCGAGGACCAGCAGGGGGCGATCTTCGGCGAGTACATGGCGTTCACCGAGTCGATCAAGAAGTCCGGGAACCTGCTGGGCGGAGATCCGCTCCAGCCGACCGACACCGCGACGTGCGTGCGCGTCCGCGAAGGCAAGCGCCTGGTCACCGACGGCCCCTTCGCCGAGACCCGCGAGCAGCTCGGCGGCTACTACCTCGTCGACGCGAAGGACCTCGACGAGGCGATCGCCATCGCCGAGCGCATCCCCTCCGCGCGAATGGGCACGATCGAGATCCGCCCGATCATGGAGCTGCCGGCCTGAGCGACCTCTCCCGCCTCTTCCGCGAGGAAGGGCCGCGCGTGCGCGCCGCGGTGCTGCGCGTCGTGCGCGATTTCGACCTCGCGGAGGAGGCGATGCAGGACGCCTGCGTCGCGGCGCTCGAGCAGTGGCCGCGCGAGGGCGCCCCGGCGAATCCAGGCGCCTGGCTCGCCGCGACCGCGCGGAACAAGGCCATCGACCGCCTGCGACGCCGCTCGCGCACGGCCCCCCTCGACGCGGCCCCGGAGCCCGCGATTTCCCCGGACGAGATCGAAGCCGCCGCCGTCGAGGACGACCGGCTTCGGCTGATCTTCACCTGCTGCCACCCCGCGATCGCCCTCGAGGCGCAGGTCGCGCTCACCCTCCGCACGTTGTGCGGTCTCACGACCGAGGAGATCGCGCGCGCGTTCCTCGTGCCGGTGCCGACGATGGCGCAGCGTCTGGTGCGCGCGCAGCGGAAGATCCTCGACGCGGGCATCCCCTACGAAGTCCCGGAGCCCGGCGCGCTCCCGGCGCGCCTCGACGCGGTGCTTGCGGTCGTGTACCTGATCTTCAACGAGGGGTACGCCGCGACCGAAGGGCGCGACCTCGTGCGCGCCGACCTCTGCGACGAGGCGATCCGCCTCGGACGCCTGATCGACGCCCTGCTCCAAGGACGCGCCGAGGTCGAGGGGCTGCTCGCGCTGATGCTCCTGCACGACTCGAGGCGTGCGGCGCGCGTCGACGCCGCCGGCGACCTCGTCCTCCTCGAGGACCAGGACCGCACCCGCTGGGACCGGGGGAAGATCCTCGAGGGGCTCGTCCTCGTCGAGCGGGCGCTGCGCCGCGCTCCGCCGGGACCCCATACGCTGCAGGCCGCGATCGCCGGCGTGCACGCCCGCGCCACGACGGCCTCCGAGACCGACTGGCGCGAGATCTCGATCCTCTACGCCCTCCTCGCGCGCGCGGCGCCGTCCCCCGTCGTCGAGGTCAACCGCGCGGTGGCCGTGGCGTTCGCGGAGGGGTGGGAGGTCGGACTGCGCCTGCTCGACCGCCCCGACCTGCGCGCACGGGTCACCTCCTTCCTCCCGTACCACGCGGCGCGAGCGGACCTGCTCCGGCGCCTCGGCCGCCGCGACGAGGCGGCGGCGGCCTACCGGCGCGCGCTCGAGTGCGCTCCCAACGAGGCGGAGCGCCGGTACCTCACCCGACGGCTCAACGGCTGACGCTCGCGACCGCGACCTCCGCCCCGTCGTGCAACCCGCCGCCGCCGGCGACGACCACCTGCTCTCCGCCCCTGAGCCCGTCCTCGACGAAGACGAACCCTTCGTCGCGGCCGATCTCGCGCACGTCGCGGCGGATGGACTTCCCGCCCTCGACGAGCCACACGAACGAGCGCCCCTCGTCTCGCTGCAGCGCCTCGGCCGGGACCGCGGGCACGCCCGCGACCGCCGGGAGCTCCAGGGTCGCGGTGCAGAAGAGGTTCGCCTGGAGCGTCCCCTCGCGGTTGTCCACCTCGATCTTCACGCGGAACGTGCGCGTCACGAGATCGACCTTCGGGTTCACCGCGACGACCTTCCCGGGGACGCTGTCGCTCCCCGAACGGGTCTTCACCGAGACGGCGAGCCCGAGGGGGATCCGCCCCGCGTAGGGCTCCGGAACCTCCATCTCCGCCTCGAGCACGGAGAGGTCCATGATCTCGACCACGACGTCGCCTCGCGCGACGTATTCGCCGCGCTGGCGGGAGCGCCCGGTGATCACGCCGTCGTACGGGGCCCGGAGCGTCGCGTCGTCGAGAGCCTGGCGCGCCTGCGAGACGTGCGCCTTCGCCTCGTTCAGCGACGCGACGGCCTCCTCGTGCGCGCTCGCCGCCAGGTCGCGCATCTGCTCGGTCGCCGAGCCCTCCTTGAACAGCCCCTCCATCCTTCGCTTCTCACGCTCGCGGTCGGCGAGGGCCGCCGTCGCGCGGGCGTGGGCCGCCTCGGCCTGCTCGAGGGCGTTGCGGTACTCCGCGGTGCGCACCTGCATCAGCACCTGCCCCGCCGAAACGCGCCGGCCGATGTCGACGGGGAGGTCGTCGATCCGCCCCTCGGACAGCGCCCGCAGCTCCGCGTGGCGCTTCGGCACGAGCGTGCCGGTCGTCTCGACGATCGGGCTCAGGTCCCGGAGCACGACCGCCGCCGTCTCGACTTTCTGGGGATCGAGCGCCTCGGACTTCGGCGTGCTCGGCGGGGCGTCCGCCTTCTCGGCGGTGCAGGCGGCGCCGGTGACGGTCAGGCCCGCGATCAGGAGGAGCGGGAGTACGGTCTGTTTCATGGCGGGAGCATCCTTCGAGGAGCGGCCGAACAGCCGGGCGAACCACGCCGCGGCGTCGTCGAACATCAGGTAGATGACGGGGATCACGACGAGGGTGAGGAGGGTCGAGGTCAACACGCCGCCCATCACGACGACGGCGAGCGGCGCCCGTGTCTCGCCCCCCTCCGACAGCGCGAAGGCGACGGGGGCGATGCCGATGAACGACGACGCGGCGGTCATGAGGATCGGGCGCAGGCGGATCGGCCCCGCGATCAGCATCGCGCGGACCTTGTCCACCCCCTTCTCCCGCTGCTGGTTCGCGAAGTCGATCAGGAGGATCGCGTTCTTGGTCACGATCCCCATCAGCATGATGATGCCGATGAACGAGAAGATGTTCAGGGTCTTCCCGGTGAGGAGCAGCGCCCCGAAGACGCCGACCATCGTGAACGGAAGCGACAACATCACGGTGAACGGGTGCACGAACGACTCGAACTGCACCGCGAGCACCATGTAGATGATGAGCAGCGCCAGCACGAGGGCGGTGACGAGGGCCGCGGAGGACTCGGCGGCGGTCTGCGAGCGGCCGGTGAGGCGCGTGGACCAGCGGCCGTCCTGCGGGAGGTGGCGGTCGACGGCGGCCTGCACGCGCTCGAGCCCCTCGTTCTCGGCGATTCCGGTCACGTTCGCGTAGAGGGTCACCGAGCGCCGACGGTCGAAGCGGTTGATCGCGTTCGGGCCGACCCCCTCCTCGACGGAGATCAGGTTGGGGGCCTTGATCAGCGAGCCGTCGCGGGCGCGGACCGACAGGCGCTGCAGGTCCTCGGCGCGTTTGCGGTACTGCGGCAGGGCCCGGACGCGGATGTCGTAGCGGTAGCCGCCGTCCTTGAACTTCGCCGCCTCGACTCCGCCGAACATCGCGTAGATCTCCCCGGAGATCGACTGGACGTCCACCCCGAGATCGTCGGCGAGGCCGCGATTCACCGTCACCTTCACGTCGGGCTTGGTGACCCGCAGGTCGCTGTCGATGTCCACGAGGCCGCCGGAGCGCCTCAGGTCGTCCTTGATCTTCTCGGCGACCGCGGCGAGCTCGCGGGTCGTGGGACCCTGGAGCACGAGCGCGATCGCCGTGTTGCGCCCGGCGCCCCCGAACTGATCGAAGGTCTGGAACTGCGAGATCATGTCGGGGAACTTCGCGAACTCCGCGCGCAGCTCGTCCATCACGACGAACTGCGACTTCTCGCGATCCCCCTTCGGCACCAGGTTGATGAACATCATCCCCTGGTTGACCTCGCCGGAGTCGTTGAGCCCCACCGCGGTGAACCCGCTCTCGACCTCGGGGAGGGCGAAGAGCACCTTCTCGAGCTCCTTCAGGCGCAGGTTCGTCTGGTCGATCGAGGTCCCCGTCGGGAGCTCGAAGGTCATGAAAAAGCTCGACTGGTCGGCGGGAGTCGTGAACTCCCCCTTCACCTGAGTCGCGAGAACGAGGCCGCCGGCGAGCGCGACGACCGCGAGGGCCACTGTCGTCCACCGGCGGACGACGGCCCACTCGAGAAGGCCGCGGTATCGGGACTCGAGCCCCTCGAAGAAGCGTTCGAGGGTGCGGTAGAAGCGGGTGTGGGTCGCGCCGACGCGCAGCATCCGCGAGGACATGTACGGGGTGAGGGTCAGCGCCACGAGCGCCGAGGCGACGATCGTCACCGCGACCGTCAGGCCGAACTGGTAGAAGAAGCGGCCGATCAGCCCCTCCATGAAGGCGACCGGAATGAACACCGCGGCGATCGAGGAGGTCGCGGCGAGGACGGCGAAGCCGACCTCGGCGGTCCCGCGCCGCGCCGCCTCGCGGGCCTCCTGACCCTCCTCGACGTGGCGGAAGATGTTCTCGAGGACGACGATCGCGTCGTCGATGACGAGCCCCACGGCGAGCGACATCGCGAGCATGGTCATGTTGTTCACGGTGAAGTCGAGCGCCTTCATCACGGTGAACGCCGCGACGAGCGAGATCGGGATCGACACGACGCTGATCAGCGTCGTCCGCGACTCGCGCAGGAACAGGTACATGATCAGCGCGGTCAGCAGGATCCCGAACACGATGTCGTGCTGGACCCCCTCCATCGATCCCTTGATGAAGGTGGAGGAGTCGTAGGCCATGTCGAGGTGAACGCCCGCGGGAAGGAGCTGGCGCAGCTCGGGGATCTTCGCCTTCACCGCCTCGGCGACGGCGACCGTGTTGGCGCCGGACTGCTTGCGGATCCCCAGACCGATCGTGGGGCGCCCGTTGAAGTAGGCGATCGAGCGCAGGTCCTTGAAGCCGTCGTCCACGCGGCCGACGTCCTCCAGGCGCGTCACGACCCCGCCGCGCTCGGAGACGACCAGGCGCCTGAGCTCCTCGACCGAGCCGTATTCCCCCTCGACCTTCACCGTCAGCTCGCGCTCGGCGGTCTCGATGCGGCCCCCGGGGAGCTCGACGTGTTTGGTGCGGATCGCCTGGATGACGTCCTGCGCGGTGAGCGAGCGCGCCTCGAGCTTCGGGGGGTCGAGCCAGATGCGGATCTCGCGGTCGCGAAGGCCCCCCAGCCACACGTTCGCGACCCCGGGGATCGACTGCAGCCGCTCCTTCGCCACCTTGTCGGAGAAGAAGACGAGGGTCCCGTAGTCGGCGGTTCCGCCCACCGAGAGCCACATGATGGGGAAGTTCGCCATGTTGAACTTGTCGACGATCGGTTCCTTCACGTCGTCGGGAAGGAACTCGCGGGCGAGGTTGACCTTCGCGCGGACCTCGGCGGCGGCGACGTCGATGTCCTTGTCGAGCTCGAACTCCACGGTGATGAAGGACAACCCCTCGAAGCTCTGCGAGGTCAGCGTCTTGATGCCGGCGATCGCCTTGATCTGCTCCTCGAGGGGATCGGTGACGTCCTGGTCCACCACCTCCGGGGAGGCTCCGACGAGGATCGTGCGGACGGTCACGGTGGGCAGCTCGACGTTGGGGAAGGCGTCGATCCCCATCCCGCGGAAGGCCAGCCAGCCGAAGATGACGAGGGCGCCCATGACGGTGATCGTGGTCACCGGGCGCCGGATGGAGGTGTCGGAGATCCACATGACCTACCTCCCCCCGGCGTCCGCGGCCGGGGCCACGAGCGACCCCCTCGCGAGCGCCAGGTCGAGCCGCGCCACGGCGTGTGCGTGGAGCGAGGTAAAGTAAAGCGTCTGCGCCTGGACGAGCGCGGCGCGGGCCTCGAGGACGTCGACCTGGTCGAGGGTCCCCTCCCGGTAGCCGACCTCCGCCAGGCGCAGCCCCTCGCGGGCCTGCTCGAGGCTGGCCTGCTGGGCGTCCACCGCCTCGGCGGCGTCCTGCACGCGTGCCACCGCGAGGCGGACCTCGTAGCGCGCCCGTTCCCGCGCGTCGTCCCGGTCGAGCTCCGCCTGCCGGCGGGCGGCCTCCTCCTGCATCAGGCGGCCCGAGCGACGGCCGCCGTCGAAGACCGAAAACGACAGGGTCACCCCCGCCTGCCACGTGTCCCCCCACGTGTTCTGCGTCGAGAGCACGGGGTCGGGCTTCGCGTAGGTCTCGTGGAAGAAGGCCTCCAGCCGCGGGAAGAACTCCGACCTCGCGACCTTCACCGCCTGCTCCCTGAGCTTGGTCGTGAGGTCCGCGCGGAGGAGGTCGGGGCGCTGCCGCAGCGCCTCCTCCGCGGCGGCCGTCTCGTCCGCGGACTCGGGCCGGTACGCGAGGGTCTCCACGAGCTCGACCGCGCTCTGCTGGGACACGCCGAGGACCCGGAAGAGGTCCGCCTCCGCCGTGTGCAGCTGGTTCTTGTAGGCGACCCTCAGGGCCCTCGCGTTCGAGACCTCCACCTTCGAGCGGAGGACGTTGAAGTCCGACGCGACGCCGTACTTCCGCTTCGTCTCGACGTCCCTCAGGAGCGACTCCGTCAGCCGCAGCGAGTTCTCGGCGACCTTGGACTGCTCCTGGACGAGCAACACCCGGTAATAGGCGACGGTCGCGTCGTACACGGCGCGCTCGGTCGCCTGGCGGACCAGGGTGTCGGCGAACACGTCGTACAGGCGGGCCGCGCGCAGCGCCGCCGCCGCGCGCCCGCCCTGGAACAGGGGCTGCGTCACGCTGAGCTCGGCGCGGTAGTTGTTGAGGAAGCCGAACCGGATGAAGACGTTCTCGCCGGTCGCGGGGTCGAGGATGTTGAACCCGCTCTCGGAGCCCAGGCGCGTGTAGGAGGCGTCGAGGTCGATCTGCGGGAGGGCCTCTCCCCACGCTTCCTTCAGCTTCCCGTCCGCCGAGCGACGCTCCTCCACCGCCTTCTGGAGGTCCCGGTTGTGGGTCAGCGCGAGCTTGACGGCGTCCTCCAGGGTGAGCTTGCCGGAGATGGCCGGGGCCTCGACGGGAACCGTCGACGCGAGGGCGAGGAGGAGACCTGCGGCGATCATGCGATGCCTCCCGCGGTGCCGCGGATCCCCGCGGCGGTGAACGCGACGACGCGGTCCGCGAGCTCCTCGAACGCGAAGCCGAACGACCGCTCCTCGGCGAGCGTCCCGAGC
>DASVAW010000118.1 GCA_036376135.1 Candidatus Polarisedimenticolaceae bacterium
GGCCCGCAGGCGACGACACGGCCCTCGTAGTCGCGCTCCTCCGCGCGAAGCTCCATCGAGTACTCGATCTGCTGGACCTCCTGCTCGGCCACCGCCCGCCTGCCCGCCTCGAGGATCGCCTCGGCGACGTGGGGAGGGAGCCGCTCGTGGACGCTCCGGCCGATGACCTCCTCCGCGGGCGTCATCAGGTCCTCCTCGGAGTCGACCTTGAAGCCGCGGTAGATCCCGTCCGTGCCGATGCGGAAGATCGGGTCCGGGATCGCGGCGACGAGGGCGCGCGCGGTCGTGTCGCTCGTCGCGGGGCGGTCGAGCCTCTCGTCCGTCGGCGGCGCGGTCACCCGTCACTTGTAGCAGCCGCTGGATTCGGAGACGCGGACCAGGACGAGGCACTTGCGGCGCCGAAGGCGACGCCTTCAAGGCGCTGCCCCGCCGAAGACGGGGATCCGAGCGGCGGAATCCGCTTCTGCGGATTCCGCCTTGCGACAACTAATCCAGGATGAAGCTGACTCGCATGGTGACGCGGAACTCGGTCACCTGGTCGTTCTCGACCACGAGGCTCTCCTCCGAGACCCACGCGCCCTTGATCCCGTGGACCGTCTCCGATGCCTTGGCGATCCCGGCCTTCGCGGCCTCGGCGAAGCTGGTCGGGGACGACGCGGTGATCTCGATCACCTTGGCGACGCTCATCGGTGCCTCCTCTGTCGGGGACTGGCTGGATTCTCCTACCCCGGCGCGGCGTTGGGCAAGCGCCGGTGCTCGCGCGAGCCACGACGGGCGAGGCTGAAGCACACGTTCGGGGCTCGTGACGGTCGGGGCGTGGCTTCAGCCTCGCCCCTTTCCGTACGACTCAATGCAGGTAGGGGCTAAGGGTGTCCCGCGCGATGAGGAAGCCGCGCTTGACGAGGTCCTCGGTCTTCTCGAAGGCGCGGTCCTCGTGCTCGACCGAGACGACGCCGTCGTAGCCCACGCGGTAGAGCTGCGAGAGGAAGCGATCCCAGCGCACCTCGCCGAGGCCGGGGAGGCGCGGGATCTGCCAGCCCATGCCGAGTGACACGACGCCGTTGCGGTAGAGCCCCTCGCGGTCGACCTCCATGTCCTTCGCGTGGACGTGCAGGATCCGTGAGGCGTAGTCGCGCACGACGCGCTCGTGGTCGATCCCGAGCCAGACGAGGTGGGAGGGGTCGAGGTTGAGGCCGAAGCGCGTCGAGGGGACGATCGTGAACATCTCGTCCCAGACGGCGGGGGTCGAGGCGAGGTTCGTGCCGCCTGGCCACTCGTCCCAGCTGAAGATCATCGGGCAGTTCTCGATCGCGATGTTCACGCCCTTCCCTTCGGCGTACGCGACGAGCCGCGGCCACACCTTCCGGAACTCGCGGAAGTTGTCCGGGACGTTCTTCGTCTGGTCGCGCCCGACGAACGTGCCCACCGTCGGCACGCCGAGCTTCGCGGCCGCGTCGATCACCTTCCGCACGTGGGTGTTCGCGTCGCGCCGCTCGCCCGGATCGGGATGGAGATTGTTCGGGTAGTACGCGAGCGAGGAGATCTCGAGCCCGTTCCGGTCGAGGACGTCGCGCACCTTGCCCACGTCGAGCCGTGCGACGTCGATGTGCGAGACCCCGGCGTAGCGGCGACGCTCGCCGCCCGCCGCGGGCCAGCAGGCGACCTCGAGCATCTCGAACCCGTTGTCCGACGCCCAGGAAGCGACGCGCTCGAGGCGCATGCGCGGAAACGCGGCGGTCAGCAGGCCAAGCTTCATGTCGGAACCTCCACCCATCGTCGCTCGGCATTGGAGCGGGCGATCGCGTCGCCCAGGACGTTCGCGCGGTGCCCGTCCGCGAACGTCGGGTAGTCGGGCTCGGCCGGCGGCGAGTCCGCGGCGACCGCCGCGTAGACGCTGCGATAGAGCTCGCGGAAGGTGTCGACCCAGCCTTCGGGATGGCCGGCCGGGAGAGAGGTGTGGCCGGCGGCGGTCGGCTGCATCACTGCGCCGTTTCGCTGCAGCACGCCGTTCGGCTCGTCGCGATGCCCGAGCCAGAGCTCCTCGTGTCGCTCGGCGTTCCAGGCAAGTGCCGCCTCCGACCCGTCGACCTCGAAATGAATGTGGTTCTTGCGTCCCGCGGCCCCCTGCGAGACCTTGAACGCGCCGCGCGCGCCGCCCTCGAAGCGGACGAGCACGTGGCCGAGGTCCTCCGTCGCCATCGGAGCGTCCACGCGCTCCACGTCGTCGGCGCTCGCGAACGTCTCGACCTCGCCGACCGGACGGCGGCGAACCGGGACGGTCGTGTGCAGGTCGGCGCAGACCTCCACGATCCGCCGGCCGCTGACGAATTGCGCCATGTCCATCCAGTGCGAGCCGATGTCGCCGATCGCGCGGAGCGCGCCGCCCTTCTCCGGTTCGAGTCGCCAGTTCCAGTCGGTGGGGTAGAGGAGCCAGTCCTGGAGATAGCCGCCGTGGACGTTCCAGACCTCCCCGACGCCCCCCGACGCCACCCGAGCTCGCGCCTCGAGGACGAGCGGGAAGAAGCGAAGGTTGAAGTTGGTGCAGTGGACGAGCCCGCTCGTCTCCGCCAGCCGGAGCAGCTCGCCCGACTCCTCGGAGGTCATCGCGAGCGGCTTCTCGCAGACGACGTGCTTCCCCGCCTCCAGCACCTGCTTGACCTGGGGGTGATGGAGGTGGTTCGGCGTGGTCAGGTGGACGACGTCGACCGAGGGGTCCGCGAGGAGCGCCTCGAGCGAGTCGTAGACGGGTGCGAGCCCCTTCGCGGCGGCACGCTCGGGCGACGAGCCGACGACCCCCGCGACGTCGATGCCGAGCAGGCGCAGCGCATGGACGTGGACGACCCCGACGAACCCGGTGCCGACGACGCCCGCGCGGAGGGAAGGGGGAAGGCTCGAGGTCACGCCGCGTACGCTACTGCGGATGCCGACGCCGGTCTCCGGTTCCCCGCCCGCAGGCTCGTTCGACGCCGCTGCCTGGCAGGAG
>DASVAW010000119.1 GCA_036376135.1 Candidatus Polarisedimenticolaceae bacterium
CTGACGTAGGCGCGGTTCGCGTTCGGGCTTCCCGGCGTCGGGTCGCACCAGACCCACTCCTTGTCGGCGAACGGGAAACCGTTCTGGCGACTGAGGATCGTCGAGG
Source organism: Candidatus Polarisedimenticolaceae bacterium (assembly GCA_036376135.1). NCBI lineage: Bacteria > Pseudomonadati > Acidobacteriota > Candidatus Polarisedimenticolia > Candidatus Polarisedimenticolales > Candidatus Polarisedimenticolaceae > Candidatus Polarisedimenticolaceae bacterium. The sequence goes on from DASVAW010000119.1 coordinate 107, forward strand.
GATTCGACCAGGTTTGCCCGCCGTCCGTCGTCCGGTACGAGAACAGGCCGTGCGGCTGGTAGGCTCCGGTGAACGAGAGGCAGACGTAGATCGCGGAGCCGTCGGCGCAATGGGCGACCGTGGGGTCCCCCTGGTACGGGAACGTGTTCTCCGGGAGGACGCCGTCGGTCCAGGTGAGTCCGCCGTCCTGGCTCGCGTACCAGCCGCACTTGACGCTGCCGGTGCGGTAGTCGTTGCCGCCGCCGATCAGGTTGAGCGGGTTCGTCGGGCTCGAGGAGAGGTCGAACTCGTTCTGGTCGAACCCCGAGGCGTCCTGGTTCACGCGGACGTTCGCGCTCGCGGTCACCGTCGTGGGCTCGGACGCGGGCTCGCGCCTCACGCCGATCCAGCTTTCCTTCGGGGGGATCGCCCCCTCGAAGTCGGACGGGAGCCCGCGGTGCTCGAGGGCCAGGGCGCGCAGCTGCTCGGGGGTGGGAAGCGGTTCGAGGAGCGGGTCGCCCGGATCGCGCGCCGGCTGGGCCCGGTGGGCGCAGGACGCGAGCAGGGCGAGGGCGAGAACGGCGGCGTGCGGGTACTTGGTCACGGATTCCCCCCGGAAGGCGGCGGCTACCTATACGACATCTTCCGGGGGGAGGAAAAGGGGTCTGGCCCCTTTTACTTCATCGCGGCGAGGTAGTTCTCCTCGGCCTGGGCCCAGTTGACGACGTTCCACCACGCGGCGACGTAGTCGGGGCGGCGGTTCTGGTAGTGGAGGTAATAGGCGTGCTCCCAGACGTCGAGGCCGAGGACCGCCTTGCCTCCGTCCATCAGCGGGGTGTCCTGGTTCGCGGTGGACTCGACGACGAGTTTGCCTTCGCGGACGGAAAGCCACGCCCAGCCGGAGCCGAATCGGCCGACGGCGGCCGCGGCGAACTTCGTCTTGAACTCGTCGAACGAGCCGAAGGAGGACGCGATCGCGCCCTTCAGCGTGCCGACGGGCTCGCCGCCGCCCCCCTTCTTCATCAGTTTCCAGAAGAGCGTGTGGTTGAAGTGGCCGCCGCCGTTGTTGCGGACGACGGTGCGGACCGCATCGGGGACCTGGCCGAGGTTGCCGATCAACGCCTCGATCGACAGCGACTGGAGGCCGGCGTGCGCCTCGAGGGCCTTGTTGAGGTTGGTGACGTAGGCGTTGTGGTGTTTGCCGTGGTGGATTTCCATCGTGCGCGCATCGATGTGCGGCTCGAGTGCGTCGTAGGCGTAGGGCAGCGGGTCGAGTACGTGAGCCATGGTTCCTCCGTGGGAAAAGCCGGATCATTCTACAATCCCCGGGATGTTCGCCGCGCTTGCCCTCGCCGCCACCCTCGCCGCCACCGAGACGGCCGTGAACCGCGTCGCGCTCTACGCCGTGGACGACGCCGTCTACCGGGACCTGCCGATCCCGGCTTCCGTGCGGACGAACCCGGACTCCGGGGCCCGTCTCGTCGTGTTTCGCGACGGCGTCCCGATCCTCGACCGCGGGCTCCTGCAGCAGCGGGATGCGGCGAAGACCGCCGTTCCGGGCATGGTCGAGGAGCGGGGACTGGTCGAGGAAGTGATCCTCGCCTCCGACGGGAGCGCCGCCGTCGTCCGGCAGACCCGCTACCACGACCGGCGTTCCCTGCGCGAGCCGGGCGAGTCGGGAACGCTCACGGGGAACGAGCGACTCACCTGGATCGATCCCGATCGTCCCGGCGGTCGCTGGAGCGTCGACCTTCCGGCGGGACGATTCGTCAAGGAGGGGATCGTCGCGCCTCTGGGATCGGGGGCCGCGGTCATCCTCACCGACTCCGCGGGGCTCGGCGGAGAGATCCGCGTCTTCGGGCCGGATGGGAAGGAAACCGCCCGGATCGCCCCCCCCGAGGGGGAGGCGGTGGACGCCGCCGCGGCGGCGGACGCCCCGGTCCTGGCGGTCGACATCGCCTACCCCGCCCGGGCGGGAACCCCCGACCGCGCCATCGTCGTCTTCGACCTGACCCACGGGACGCGGTGGACCTACGGCTGGTCCTACGGATCGGACGAGGAGCCCAGGTCCTGGTCGATCGACGCGGACGGCGCGCTGGTCGTCGAGCTTCCCGCAGGAGCCCGGCGATTCGACCGGGACGGGGCCTCGACGTCGAAACAACCCGCGGGCCGGGGACCGTTCAATCGGCTCCGGGGAACGCCCTAGCGCAGAAGCGCCGCGAGCGTTCTCTCCGCCCCCTCCCCCGCGTCGCCGGCGAGCACCCCCACCCGCGACCCCGCGCGAGCGACGCGCAGTCCGGGCTTCCCGGCGAGCGCGTCCGCGAACTCCTGCGCGTCCTTCTCGCTGTCCCAGACGGTCGCGAGGAGCGCGACGGCGCGATCTCCGTTCTGCCAGAGCTCCCAGCGGTCGCCGCCCCATCCCGCCGCGGCCACGTGGGTCCACGCCGACGGCGCCTGCGCCGCCGGGTCGTTCGTGTCGGGCGTCGTCGCGCCGACCATCACCCCGACCATGAGCTCGCCGAGATTCCCGGCGAGGGACCGCTTCCAGCCCCGGCCGAGCGACCGGCCGGCGTCACCCACGGACACCGGTTTGGGGAGGTCGCGTCTGGCGTCATCCCAGTACTTCTCGGGGTGCAGGATCTGCTCCGAGGAGACCGGGCCGGACTTGTAGAAGCGCTCCGCGTCCGCCGTGGGGTACCCCTTCTGCATCACCGACACGAGGTCCCCACGGGCGACGAATCCGACGCCGAGCAGGTACGGCCCGATCATCTGACGCCGCAGCGCCGCCGGCATCCGGTTGAGCTTCTCCGCCTTTCCCGCCTCGCTCTTCGCGAACTCCTGGAGCGCGTCCTGCGTGAGCTTCCCGGAGCTCATCGCGCGGGACATGTAGACGCTCATCGCCGCCATGGCGCTTCCCTCGTGCACGGCGCCGATCGCGAACATCCGGTCGTCGTCCCCCTTGGCGGCGGCGATCCGGGCGTCGAGGTCGTAGTGCTGGTCCTCCAGGGCGTGCGTCAGCTCGTGCGCGGCAAGGAGCGCGGCCATTCCCCTGGGCATGTCGTCGAGCAGGAAGAACGACTTCGTCTCCGGGTCGTAGAAGCCCCCCGCCTGTTCCTCGAGGGCGTCGAGGAACGACTTCAGGATGTCCGTCCCCGCAGGCACGACGCCGAGGAGCTCCCAGGCCTTCGCCGTCGCGGCGAGCTCGGCCTCGGGCATGAACTTCTTGAAGCGGGCGGTGACGTGCCCACGCGCGAACGCGTCGTCCACGACCCTCACCGGGACGGAGGACTTGTAGGAGAGGCCGCGAATCTGCGCGAGCTGCGCCGAGACGTCCTCGACCGCCGCCTTCGCGGCGGCGGCGTCGATGGTCTGGGACCGGACGACCGAGGCCGCACCGGCCAGCGCGAGGAGAAGCGCGATCGACGTGGGACGCATGGGACCTCCCGTGAAAGCGAGCCCCACGTATCCTACACGGCGATGCGCGACGCGGCCGATCCCCTGCTTCCCTGGCTGCGGGCGCTCGAGGCGCGCCATCTCGCGGACCTCACCTTCCCGGAAGTCCGGCGCGCACTGCAGGCGCTCTCGTCCCTCTACGTCGAGCGGCGGGGGAAGCTCTCCCAAGGGGCCGCCTTCGACGGCGCCGGGAAACGCGCGGCCTTCGCCCTCTACTACGGGCCGCTCCACTTCCTGCTCGTGCGGGAGATCGTGCGCGTGCTCGGGGCGGCGAGGGGGACGCCGCGGACGATCGTCGACCTGGGATGCGGGACCGCGGCGGCCGGCGCGGCGTGGGCCCTCGAATCCGGCGGCAGGGCGCGCGTGGTCGGGATCGACAGGAACGGCTGGGCGCTCGAGGAGGCGCGCCGGACCGCGCACGACCTCGGCCTCGACGCCACCTTTCGCCGCGGCGACGCCGTGGAGGTGCCGCTGGAGGGAGCGGGGGTCGGGATCGTCGCGGCGTTCTGTGTGAACGAGCTCGACGGCCCCGCGCGGGACCGCCTGCGCGAGAAGCTGCTCGGCGCGGCCCGGGCCGGCTCGTCGGTGCTCGTCGTCGAGCCGATCGCCAGGCGACCGGTGCCGTGGTGGGGGGGCTGGTCCGAGGCGTTCCTCGCCTCCGGCGGCCGAGACGACTCCTGGCGATTCCGGCTCGACCTCCCCGAGCTCCTCGCCAAGTTCGATCGGGCGGCGGGGCTCGACCATCGAGAGCTCACCGCGCGGTCGCTGTGGATGGGGTAGTCTTCCGGCATGCCCGATCGAGCGTTGGAAGGTCGTCGCGCCGTCGTCTGCGGCAGCACGCAGGGAATCGGCCTCGCGTGCGCGATCGCGATCGCCGGGCGCGGCGCCGCGGTCACGTTGTTCTCCCGGGACCGCGAGCGGCTCGAGGGGGCGCTCGCCTCGCTTCCCGGAGAGGGGCACCGCGTCCGCGTGGCGGACTCGCGAGACACCGACGCGGTGCGCCGGGCCGGCCGGGAGGAAGCCGCGCTCGGGCCGGTCCACGTCCTGGTGAACAACACCGGGGGCCCACCCGGCGGCGCGATCGTCGACGCCACCCCCGAGGAGTTCCTCGAGGCGTTCCGGTCGCACCTGCTCGCGAGCCACGTCCTCGTGCAGGCGTTCCTTCCCGGGATGAAGGAGGCGCGTTACGGGCGGATCCTCAACGTGATCTCGACCTCGGTGAAGCAGCCCATCCCGGGCCTCGGCGTGTCGAACACCGTGCGCGCGGCGGTCGCGTCGTGGGCGAAGACCCTCTCCCTCGAGGTCGGCGCGCACGGCATCACCGTGAACAACCTCCTTCCGGGATACACGCGCACGCAGCGGCTGACCTCGATCGCCGCCGCCCGGGCCGGGGCCGCAGGGGTCCCCCAGGAGACGATTCTCGCGGGGTTCGAGAGCGAGGTCCCCGCGGGACGGTTCGGCGACCCCTCGGAGCTCGCCGCGCTCGCCGCGTTCCTCGCCGGCCCCGAGGCGGGTTACGTCAACGGCGTCAGCATCCCGGTGGACGGCGGAAGGACGCTGGCGTTATGAGCCTCGCGCGCATCCTCAACTTCGTCGGCGGGGAATGCCTTCCGCCCGCCTCGAACCGCTACTTCGAGGTCTTCGACCCGGCGGTCGGCCACCCCTGGGCCCTCGCCCCCGACTCCGACGCGTCCGACGTCGACGCGGCGGTCGATGCCGCGACGCGGGCGTTCCCCGGGTGGTCGCGCACGACCGCGCAGGAGCGGTCGAAGCTGCTCCTCGCCATCGCCGACCGGATCGAGGCCGACGCGTACCGCCTCGCGATGGAGGAGTGCATCGACACCGGGAAGCCCCTCGAGGTCGCCCGGACCGTCGACATTCCCCGCGCCGTCGCGAACTTCCGCTTCTTCGCGACGGCGATCCTCCACACCTCGTCGGAGCTCCACGCGACCGACCACGCGGCGCTGAACTACACCCTGCGCCGGCCGCTGGGCCCGGTCGCGTGCATCTCGCCCTGGAACCTGCCGCTGTACCTGCTGACCTGGAAGGTCGCCCCCGCCCTCGCCGCCGGGAACACGGTCGTCGCGAAACCCTCCGAAGTGACGCCGATGACGGCGTTCCGCCTCGCGGAGATCGCCCGCGACGCGGGGCTTCCGCCGGGGGTCCTCAACATCGTGCACGGCCTCGGCGCGAAGACCGGTCCCGCGCTCGTCTCCCACTCGGGGATCCGCGCCGTCTCCTTCACCGGCGGCACCGCGACCGGCGCCGACATCGCGCGCAACGCCTCGCCGCGATTCAAGAAGATCTCCCTCGAGCTCGGCGGGAAGAACCCGACGCTCGTCTTCGCGGACGCCGACCTCGGCCGGGCCGTGCGCGGCGCGCTGCGGGCGGCCTTCTCGAACCAGGGTCAGATCTGTCTCTGCGGCTCGCGCATCCTCGTGGAGCGGCCCGTCTACGCCGAGTTCCTCGAGCGCTTCGCGACCTCCGCGAGGACGCTCCGCGTGGGCGATCCGCTCGAGCCGGGAACGGAGCAAGGCGCGGTCGTCTCGAAGGCGCACTTCGAGAAGGTCCTCGGGTACATCGACCTCGCACGACGCGAGGGGGGCTCGATCGTGGCCGGCGGCGGCCCGGCTGGGCCGGTCAACGACCGCTGCCGCGACGGCTGGTTCGTGATGCCGACGGTGGTGATCGACCTCCCGCAGGAATGCCGCACCAACCGCGAGGAGGTCTTCGGGCCGTTCGTGACCGTCCTGCCCTTCGACGACGAGGACCACGCGATCGCCCTCGCCAACGGCACCGAGTACGGGCTCGCGGCGTCGTTGTGGACCGAGAACGTCTCTCGCGCCCATCGCGTCGCCGACCGCCTCGACGCCGGGACGGTCTGGGTCAACTGCTGGATGGTGCGCGACCTGCGCGTTCCGTTCGGCGGCATGAAGTCGAGCGGCGTCGGGCGCGAAGGCGGCGAGGAGGCGCTGCGCTTCTTCACCGAGCCCAAGAACGTCTGCGTGCAGGTGCCCGAATGAGCGACTACGTCAGCTCGCGCGCCCCCGAGCCGGTCGGCGCCTTCCCCCACGCCAAGCGGGTCGGCGACTTCCTGTTCCTCTCCGGAATCGGCCCGCGGACCCCGGGGACGAACGCGATCCCGACCACGTTCGAGGAGCAGGCGCTCGCCGTGTTCCGCAACGTGCGCACCGTCCTCGAGGACGCGGGGGCGTCGTGGGAGGACATCGTGGACGTGACGGTGTTTCTCACGAACATGAAGCGCGACTTCCCGTCGTTCAATCGCCTGTACGCGGAACATTTCGCGACGAACCGCCCGACGCGCACGACGGTGGAAGTCGGGGCGTTGCCGACGCCGATCGACGTCGAGCTGAAGGTCGTCGCGTACCTGAAGAAATAGGGACAGCAACCTTTAATTGGGGACAGTCACCGTATTTCTGCAGGGAACCGACCCGCGCTCTGTCGGTATCGGTCGCCGCACGCCCGCGGGTCGGTTCCCTGCAGAAATACGGTGACTGTCCCCAATTAAAGGTTGCTGTCCCTATTTTCTCAGGACGGCGCGCACCGGGCTCGCGTCGAACCCCTCGAGCTTGAGGGGCAGCGCGATCAGATCGTAGTCACCCTCGGGAACGTCGCGCAGCACGAGCCCCTCCAGGATCGCCATGCCGTGCGCGAGGAACCGGCCGTGCGCCGGCAGGTCCTTCGAGGAGAAGAGGTCCACGCTGGGGGTGTCGATCCCGACGAGGATGACTCCCCTCGCGTGCAGGACGTCGACGAGCGCCGGGTCGAGGGCCGCGAAGTCCTCGTCGAAACGCTCCGGGTCCGGATAGGTGTCGGTGCGCAGCAGGAGGCGCGGCGGAAGCGGCCCTTGGGGGACCGCCGACGCCGGAATCCGAGCCCCTCTCGCGACCGCGACGCGGATCACCCGGCACGGCCCGACGTAGGCGTCGAGCGAAACCGCGTCGATCGACGCGGCGTCGCGGCCGTAGTGGCTCGGCGCGTCGGCGTGTGCGCCGAGGTGGACGGTGGCACGCAGCGTCGACAACGTGAGGTTCGCCCCGGCCTTCATGTCGCACAACACCTCGCGGGAGGGCGGCGTGTCGCCGGGCCAGACCGCCAGACGCGGCGACACGAGGGGAGAGATGTCGAGGATCACCGGACCTCCGTCTCCCCGGCGTCGAGCACCTCGCGGACCTTCCTGGCCAGCTGCGCGATCGTGAACGGCTTGGGGAGGAAAGGCGTTCCGCTCGCCTCGCCGCCGTGGCGCGCGATCACCTCCTCCGCGTAGCCGGACATGAAGACCAGGCGGACCTTCGGCGCGACCGCGCGCACGCGCTCCGCGAGCGCCGGGCCGCTGAGACCGGGCATCACCACGTCGGTCAGGAGGAGCGCGAAGCGATCGGGGCGCCGCGTCAGGATCTCGAGCGCCTCCTCCGCGGTCGCCGGGGCGTGCACCTCGTATCCGCAGGCGCGCAGCGCGTCCTCGACCACCCGGCGGATCGCCGGCTCGTCCTCGACGACCATCACCGACTCCGTCCCCAGGGGGATCTCCCCCTCCGAGGTGCGCGGCCGCTCCGCGGAGCGGCGCTCGCGCGAGGTCGGGAGGTGGATCGTGAACGTCGTCCCGGCACCCGGCCGGCTCTCGACCAGGATGTCTCCCTCGAGCTGCCGCACGAGACCGTAAACCGTGGACAACCCGAGGCCGGTGCCGACGCCGAGCGGCTTGGTCGTGAAGAACGGCTCGAAGATCTTCCCCAGCACTTCGGGGGGCATTCCGGTCCCGGTGTCGGCGACGGTGAGCCGAACGCATTCCGAGCTCCCCGCTCCGCCGTCCAGGTCGACGATCTCGGTCTCGATCGAGAGGGTGCCTCCCTCCGGCATCGCGTCGCGGGCGTTCACGGCGAGATTCACGACGACCTGCTCGATCTGGGTCGGGTCGGCCTTCACGAGGGCCGGACGCGAGGTGAACCGCAGCGCGAGGGTCACGTCCTCGCCGAGCAGGCGCCGCAGCATCGGCGCCAGCTCGTTCAGCCCCGCGTGCAGGTCGACGACCCGCAGCTCCACGACCTGGCGCCGGGAGAACGCGAGGATCTTCCGCACGAGGGACGCCGCGCGCTCGCTCGCCTTGCGGATCTCCCCGAGGCGCTGACGCAGCTCGGGGCTGGCTTCCGCCGCCGCGCTCGTCGAGGCGAGCTCGTTGAACCCGAGGATCACGGTGAGCAGGTTGTTGAAGTCGTGCGCGATCCCGCCGGCGAGCCGCCCCACGGCCTCGAGCCTCTGGGCCTGGAGGAATTGCAGCTCCAGTCGCTTGCGGTCCGTGACGTCGCGATCGACGCCGTGGAATCCCGTCAGTTGCCCCGTTTCGGAGAACAGCGGAACGCCGCTGGTCTCGAGGACCACGCGCCCGCCGTCCGAGCGCAGATTCGTGTTCTCCAGGCGGGCGATCGGCCGCTTCTCGCGCACGCAACGCTCGAACGCGGCGCGCACCGCGTCGCGCTCCTCGGGGACGATCAGATCGAACGGCGAGCGGCCGAGGATCTCCTCGACCGAATAACCGAGCAGATCGACCACCTTGGGGCTCACGTAGGTGTACCGCCCGTTGCGGTCGACTTCCCAGATCCAGTCGCTGGTGGCCTCGACGAGGGAGCGGAAGCGACGTTCGCTCCGCCGCAGGGCGTCCTGCTCCTCCTTGCGCCGCGTGATGTCGCGCGCGAATCCTCGCATGCGCGTCGGGCCGTCGGGCGCTGGAAAGGGCTCCTCGATGAGCTCGAGCACGATGCCGGTCCCGTCCTTGCGGCGCACGAACGCCTCGTACGGCTCGCGGCGCACGCCGTCGGCCAGCGCCCCGTCGGTGCTCGCGTGCACCCCGTTCGCGGGGCGCCCCGGATCGAGCAGATCGTCGTAGGGGCGCCCGAGCAGCTCCTCCGGTTCGAACCCGAGCACCGAGCGGACGGAAGGGGAGAGCCAGGTGAAGCGGTGTTCGGCGTCGTGGATGTAGAAGAAGAGCCCCTCCGCACCCTCCACCATCAACCGGTAGAAGTCGACTTCCGGTTCGGGACCGCCGCCGCCCATCAGAGCTCGTGCCGGATCGCCCACAGATCGGGGAAGAACGGCTTGAAGAGCGATTCCTTCAGGAAGGCCACCCCCGGCGAGCCTCCCGTCCCCTTCTTGGCGCCGATCGTCCGCTCCACGAGCTTCACGTGCCGGTACCGCCACTCCTGCATCCCCTCGTCGATGTCCGTCATCAATTCGAAGAGGATCGCGAGGTCGGGGCGCGTCCGGTAGAGCCGGAGCAGCCCCTCCCGGCGGGCGGCCGGCTCGACGCCGTGGTGGGCGAGGAAGTCGTCGAAATGATCGAGCAGCGAGCGCTCGGCGAGACGGGCCTCGAGGCGGCGGCGCGCCTCGGAGCCCTCGGGGTGGTACTTCAGCAGCTCCGGACGCCGGTAGCCGAGTACGTACTCCAGCTCGCGGAACTGGTACGACTGGAACCCCGAGGCGGTCTCGAGGCGGCTTCGGAACGAGGCGAACGACATCGGGGTCATCGTCTCGAGGATGTCGAGCTGCGCCACAGCGGTCTTCAGGATCATCCGGACGCGTTTGAGGGTGTGCACCGCCCCCCAGAGGTCGCCCGCGGTGAAGTCGCGCTTCACCTTCTCGATCTCGTGGAGGATCTCCAGGAACCACAGCTCGTAGACCTGGTGAATGACGATGAAGAGCATCTCGTCGTGTTCAGGGGGGTCCGAGCGCGGCGTCTGGAGCCGGAGGAGCTCCGTGAGCTTCAGGTAACTCGCGTAGGTCAGCTCGCTCATCGCTGCGCGAGGATAGCAGCGGCGGCCGCCGCCGCGAAAACGATCCCCGCGCCCACCCAGCGCACGACGCGCCACTGGTCGGCCGCCCTCCGGACCGCGTCCGCGTAGGGAGTCCGGCTGAACGACACGAGGTAATAGAGGGGCACGAACGACCCCGGGAACAGGCGGTGCAGGAGCTTTTCGAAGCGCTTGCCGAGTCGGAACCAGGGGGACGCCGTCTTGTCCCGCATCTCGACGAAGTTCGCGATCGCCAGGTCGGCGACGGTGTCGGCGTGGACCTTCCGCTCGCGGAAGTAGCGTTCGAACGCGGCGGAGAGATCCTCCGCGCTCTCGCGCCAGCACCGGTCGAGGACCAGGCAGTCCTCGAAGGCGGCGTTCGCGCCCTGTCCGTAGAACGGGACGATCGCGTGCGCCGCGTCGCCGAGGAGGACCGCCTTGTCCTTCCAGAACCAGGGCGCGCAGCGCACGGTGACGAGCGAGCCGATCGGGTTGAGGAGGAAGTCGGAGCCCAGGGTCGGGATCAGCGGCACGGCGTCGGGGAAGACGCGCCCGAAGTAGTCGAGGACGTCGCGCTCGGTCTTCGGTGTGGAGAGGCCGTTGGGACCGTCGAACGGCCAGAAGCAGGTGCAGGTGAACGAGCCGTCGGCGTTCGGGAGCGCGATCATCATGAAGCCGCCGCGCGGCCAGATGTGCAGCGCGTTCGGCTCCAGGCGGTGTTTTCCTCCCGGCGCGGGCGGGATGGCGAGCTCGCGGTAACCGTGCCCGAGATAGGACTGCGAGTACTCGAAACGGTCCGTGCGCTGCAGCGCGCCGCGGATCTCCGAGTAGGCGCCGTCGGCGCTCACGACGACGTCCGCGACGACCTCGTCGTGCGCGCCCGTGGCCACGTCCTCGAAGGTGCAGGCGGCACGGTCGAGGTCGACGCCGGTGCAGCGTCTCCCGAAGACGACGCGGGCGTTCGGGAGCCGCTCGACCGCCTCCACCAGCAGCCGGTTCAGCCCCGCGCGCGACACGGAGTGCAACACGTGGTGCGCCTCCGAACCGTACGGCTGATAGGCGAGCGCGCCCTCGACGGGATGGATCATCCGCCCGCGCATCGGGACCGACATCTCGCGCACCGCGGCGTCCAGGCCGACCGCCTCGAGGGCGGCCAGGCCCCGCGTCGAGATCGCGAGGTTGATCGACCGCCCGCGCGTCGCCGGCCCCTTCCTCGGATCGGGGCGCCGCTCGTGGATCGCGACCTCGTGCCCCTGCCGCGCCAGGAACAGGGCGGCGAGGGAGCCCCCGAGCCCGGCGCCGACGACGGTGACCTTGCGCCTCACGCTCCCACCTCCGCGATCGCCTCGGCCGCCCGCCAGACGTCATGGAACGAGTTGTACAGCGGAACCGGGGCCACGCGGATCACCTCGGGCGGCCGGAAGTCGGCGACGACCCCCGCCGCCTCGAGCGCGGCGAAACGCTCGCGCGGCCGGTCCTTGACCCGGAGCGAGAGTTGGCACCCCCGCGCCTCCGGATCGCGCGGCGTCAGGATCTCGAACGGGGAACCCGGCACCGCCTCGAGCAGCGCCTCGAGGAACGCGGTCAGCCTCAGCGACTTCGAGCGCAGCGGGCCGATCCCGGCTTCGTCGAAGATCTCGAGCGACGCACGCAGCGGCGCCATCGCGAGGATCGGGGGGTTGGACAGCTGCCACCCGTCCGCCGTGGCGCGCGGCACGAAGGTCTCGTTGAGGTGCATCCGGAACCGGGTCTCGGGGTCGTTCCCCCACCAGCCCCCCATCCGCGGAAGCGCGACGTTCGACGCGTGCCGCTCGTGCACGAAGCACCCGGCGATCGCCCCGGGGCCGGCGTTCAGGTACTTGTAGGAGCACCACGCCGCGAAATCGACGTTCCAGTCGTGGAGCTCGAGGGGCACGTTCCCCGCGGCGTGCGCGAGGTCCCACCCCACGACGCACCCCTTCGACCGCGCGGCGCGCGTGATCGCGGGGATGTCGAAGAGCCGGCCGCCGTAGTACTGGACTCCCGACAGCAGCACGACCGCGATCTCTCCTCCCCTGCGCTCCAGCGTCTCGAGGACCTCCGTCTCGGGAACGACCAGCACCGAGGACGCCGGATCGAGGCCGCGAAGCGTCGCCTGCGACTGCGCGGCGTAGATGTCGGAGGGGAACGCCTTCTCCTCGATCAGGATCGCGTGGCGCGAGGGCGTCGGGCGGTAGAACGTCGCCAGCATCAGGTGGAGGTTCACGGTGAGGGAGTTCATCGCGACGACTTCGCCGGGGAGCGCCCCGACCAGTCGCGCCAGCGGATCGCGGAGCGTTTCGTGGTAGCCGTACCACGGCGTCTTCGCGTGGAAGTGCCCTTCCACACCCAGGCGGGCCCAGTCGTCGAGCTCCTGGGCGACGTAGGCCCGCGCGGCGCGCGGCATCAGCCCGAGCGAGTTCCCGGCGAGGTAGACGAGCGAGCGGCCGTCCGGCCCCGTCGGGAGCTCGAACCGGTCGCGGAACCGCGCGAGCGGGTCGGCGGCGTCGAGCGCGATCGCCTCCTGCTCTCCGAGCCTCATCGCCCGAGAAACTCCATCGCCGTCCCCGACAGGAGGCGCGTGCGCGTCTCGGCGTCGAGGTCGCTCATCGACTCGATCATCGCCCCGGGGACCTCTTCGCCGAGCGGGAACGGATAGTCCGACCCGAGCGCGATCCGCTCCGCGCCCACCAGCCGGATGAGGAACCGCAGCGCGTCGGCGTCGTGCACCAGCGAATCGACGAAGAACCGGCCGAGGTAGCCGCTCGGCGCGCAGGGGACGAGGTCCGGTCGCGCCTCGGCTCCGTGCTGGATCCGGCCGAAGGTCCCGGGGAACGACCCTCCTCCGTGCGCGAACCCGATCCGGAGCGACGGCAACCTCTCGAGCACGCCGCCGAAGATCACCGAGCAGACCGCGACGGCGGTTTCCGCAGGCATGCCGACGAGCCACGGGAGCCAGTACTTCGACATCCGGTCGCGGCCGAGCATCTCCCAGGGGTGCACGAACACCGCCGCGTCGAGGTCGGCCGCGCGCTCGAAGACGGGGAACAGCTCGGGGTCGTCGAGGTTTCTCCCGTTCACGTTCGAGCCGATCTGCACGCCGTCGAGGCCGAGCTCGCCCACGCACCGCTCGAGCTCGCCGATCGCGAGCCCGGGATCCTGCAGCGGGATCGTGCCGAGCCCGGCGAACCGCGTCGGCCACCGCCCGACGATCTCCGCGAGGTGGTCGTTGAGCAGGCGGGACAGGTCGAGGCCGTCGGCGGCCTTCGCCCAGTAGCTGAACATGACGGGGACCGTGGAGAGCACCTGGAGATCGATGCCCGCCGCGTCGCATTCCGCGAGGCGCTTGACCGGATCCCAGCAGTTGTCGCCGATCTCGCGGAAGACGCTTCCGCCGACGATCATCCGCGCGCACCCGGCGCGATGATGCTCGAGCCTCACGAACCCGGGGTACCCGTAACGCGCCTCGAGGTCCGGCCACTCCTTGGGCAGGACGTGCGTGTGGAGGTCGACCTTGCGGGGCATCGCCCCCGTCACGCCCTGGCTGCCGCCGGCGGCTGCATCACGGTCCCGCACTTGCGGCAGGTGCGCTTCGCCTCGTCGGCGAAGAACCCTTCGATGACCGGCTTGAGCTGCGTGCCGAGGTCCTTGCAGTGGAACGAGGCGTCGTACAACAACTCGCCGCACTTCTCGCAGTACCACTTGAGGTGGTCGATCTCGCTCGTCGCGCGCATCCGCTCGACGACGAGGCCGATCGTCCCGGCGGGGCGCTGCGGCGAGTGCGGGATCCCGGCGGGAAGGAGGAAGAGGTCCCCCTCGCGGATCACGATGTCCCGCGGGGTGCCGTTCTCGATCACCTTGACGGTGATGTCCCCTTCGATCTGGTAGAAGAGCTCCTCACCGTCCTCGACGTGGTAGTCCTTCCGCGCGTTCGGCCCGCCGACGACCATGACGAGGAACTCCCCGTCGCCCCACATCATCTTGTTGCCGACCGGCGGCTTGAGCAGGTGGCGGTTCTCGTCGACCCACTTCCTGAGGTTGAAGACGCTGAGGGCCATGGCGATTTCCTCCCGGGAAAACGCCGGGATTCTACACCCCGAGGGCCTTCACCAGACGCGGGATCAGGAGCCATCGGAGCTCCCCGGCGCCCCCCAGCAGATCGCTCCACTTCTCGAGGTCGAGGTCGAGGCAGGCGACGCTTCCGGTCGGGAACCGCAGCCGCGCCTTCCCGCCGAGGATCGTCGCGGCCGCCTCGGCGATCCCGGGGCTGTGCGCGACGATCAGCGCGACCTCGGCCTTGGCGGCGATCCCCCGCGCCGCCTCGAGCCAGGCGGACCCGGGAGCGTCGTAGAGCGAGTCCTCCCAGTGGATCGAACCCGCGAAGCCGCACCCCTTCGCGACGCGCTCCGCGGTCTCCTTCGCGCGCCGCGCGGGCGACGCGAGGATCCGATCGGGAACGACGCCGGCCGCGGCGAGGGCGCGCCCGATTCGTGGGGCGTCCTCGAGCCCGCGCGAGGTCAGGGGGCGCTCGAAGTCCTCGAGGCCGGCCTCGCCCCAGTCGGACTTCGCGTGGCGCATGAGGAGGAGGGTCTTCACGGGGGAATCGTACACGCTGTCGCGACGGTCGGAGCGGCCGGTCATCGAGGCGGCTCACCATCTTCGACACGTTCCGACTACTTGACGGTGATCGCGATCTCCTCAGACTCCCACACGCCGGACTCACGCCAGACCGTTGTCACTTCGGAGTCAACCGCTCGCAGGTACCCCTGGCGCACCGGGCAGAGATAGGTCACATGCAGCCTGTATCGTCCTCGGGACGGGAAGAGATCCTTCGCCGGGCCTGTCAGGTTCACGCCGAGTGACAAACCCCCCTCCAAGTGGACCAGCGAATGCGGGTCATCACGTTTCGGGGGCCGCACCTGGGCGTCTAGAAGAAACGGCGACTGAACTGGCGCCCCACTCTCGTCGACGATGTGCAACACCAGGCCAGCCGAAAGACCAAAGCCGACCTGCCCAAACACTCTGAGCGGGTAGATTGAGTCGTTACGAAGCAGCACGAGGAGCGCCACGTCACCGTCGTAAGACACCTCTACCTCGCTGGCGCTCAGGATGACGCGCAACTCGGGCCGACTCGGTCCTTCGTCCTTTGATACTGGCGCGCCCCACGACGGGCTCGATAGGCGGGCGAGAATACAAACCACCACGAGTCCGCACATGAACACCCGGTGCATTCCGAGGGCGTTTGGCTTGTCCATCGGATCATTCCTTTCGCGAGCGTCACTCCGGAGTGACTTGTGAGGGCGTCGACTCGAGGGCCTCCGCTCGGGTGAGCATGCAGACGAGACCGGTGCAAGACAGGCGAGGATGACGGCAGCCCTGCGACCCGAGTCGTCCCTCATGGTTCTCTCCAACCGCGCGGCGTTCGGTTC
This sequence comes from Candidatus Polarisedimenticolaceae bacterium, assembly GCA_036376135.1. NCBI lineage: Bacteria > Pseudomonadati > Acidobacteriota > Candidatus Polarisedimenticolia > Candidatus Polarisedimenticolales > Candidatus Polarisedimenticolaceae > Candidatus Polarisedimenticolaceae bacterium. Next base: position 15,792 of record DASVAW010000119.1, read on the forward strand.
GGCAAGTCTATACTCCTCGCGCCATGCACGTCCTCCACGCGGACGCTCCCTTCCGGAACTCGGTCACGCAGGCCGTCCGCGAGCTCGAAAAGACAACCGCCGCCGAGGTCGTCGTCGTCCTCGCCGTGCGCTCGGGGTCGTACCGCGACGTCGCGTATGCCACCGGTGCCGCCGTCGCGTGGGCGACGCTGCTCTTCTTCATCTTCAGTCCGGCCACGTACTCGCCGCTCTGGGTCCCCGTCGAGATGGCAGCGCTCTTCGCCGCCGCGGCGTGGCTCGTCCATCGAACCCCCGCGCTCGCGCGCCTGCTGACGTCGACGAAGCGCCGCGAGGCCCAGGTCGCCCAGGCGGCCCAGGCGGCGTTCGTCGAGGAACGCGTCGATCGCACCCGCGAGCGCACGGGAATCCTCGTCTACGTCTCCCTACTCGAACGGCGCATCGAGATCCTCCCCGACGCGGGGATCGACGGACGCGTCGCACCCGGAACGTGGAGCCCCGTCGACGTCCGCACGGGCGACGACGTCCTGCGCGAGCTGAAGCGGATCGGCGAGGTCCTCGCGCAGAAGGTCCCGCCGACCGGTGCCAACCCCGACGAGCTCCCCGACGCCCCACGGATCCGCGGATGAGACGGCGCTGGCCGCTCCTGCTCCTCGCGATTCTCGCGGCGAGCGAAGCGCTCGCTCGTCTGGGCGGCGGCGAGGGGTACTCGGGCGGCGGATCCTCGGGCGGAGGAGGGGGCGGTGGCGACGACGGCTTCGCGGTCTACGCGATCGTGCGTCTGCTGCTCTGGCTCGTCTTCCGGCACCCGCTGATCGGGATCCCCCTCGTGATCCTCGCGATCGTCGTCTTCGTGAAGATGAAGGCGGCGGGGAACTTCCAGGTCGCCTACGAGCCGGTCGTCCTGCGCACGGCCCCGCCGTCGCGCCCCGCCCCGGCGCAGCTGGACACGCTCCGTCAGGCCGACAGGAACTTCTCCGAGCCGGTCTTCCTCGACTTCGCGCAGCTCGTGTATGTCCGTGCGCAGGGAGCGCGACCGGGGAGCCGTGCCGAGATCGCCCAGCCGTGGATCGCCGAGGAGGCGCTGCCGATCCTCTTCGCGCGCCCCGAGGGGCTCGAGCAGGTCCGGGACGTCATCTTCGGGAAGACGGCGCCGTCCGGCTATCGGAGAGAGGAGGGGTTCGACCTCCTCGACGTGGACTTCGAGACGAATCTCACCGAGGTCCGCCAGGGACACGAACGCCAGCTCCTGCTCAAGGACCGCTGGACGTTCCGCCGGAAAGCGGGCGCGCTCTCCCCCGTCCCCGAACGGATGCGCGCTCTCGGCTGCGCCGGGTGCGGCTCGACCCTCGAGCCCAAGCCCGACGGCTCGTGCCCTAGCTGCGGCGCACCGCGCACGCGAGGCCTCCTGCAGTGGGAGGTCGCCAAGATCCTCCCCCTGGATCGACGGACGGTCGAGCCCCCGTCGCTCATGCTCGGGGGCGGCGTCGAGCCGGGGACGAACCTCCCGACGCGCTTCGACCCACGCCTGGGCGCGATGCGTCGCGACTTCGAGTCGCGCCATCCCGAGTTCTCGTGGGAGGTCTTCGACGCGCGCGCCCGCGAGACGTTCCTTCGGCTGCAGGACGCGTGGTCGAAGGGAAGCTGGGAGCTCGCCCGGCCGTACGAAACCGACGCGTTGTTCCAGTCGCACCGATTCTGGGTCGAGCGGTACAAGCGGTTCGGCCTCGTGAATCACCTCGAGGGGACGACGATCTCGCGCGTGGACGTCGCAAAGGTCGGCTTCGACGCCTTCTACGAGTCGATCACGGTGCGGATCTTCGCGACGATGCGCGACTGGACCGAGGACGCGTCGGGGAAGGTCGTCGGCGGGAGCAAGACGCTGCCGCGCACGTTTTCCGAGTACTGGACGTTCCTGCGCGCGGTCGGCGCGACCCGCAAGGTGCCGGGCGGTGCCGAGAGCTGCCCCTCGTGCGGCGCGCCGCTCGACAGGATCAACATGGCCGGCGTCTGCGAGTACTGCGGCTCGAAGCTCACGACCGGGGAGTTCGACTGGGTCGTGTCGCGGATCGAGCAGGACGACGCGTACGGGGGTTAATTAGGGACAGGCACCAACTCCTTCGCCGGCTCAGCGTCCGTCGGCCTGCGCGAGCGCCCGTTCCAGCAGCTCCGACAGGTCCATGCGTTCCGCTGCGGCGACGAGGTACGGCCGATCGATGTGCTCACCGGTGACCCTCAGGACCGACAACACGTCCCCCCATTGGCGGTCCGACGATTCGTTCCCGAGCCGATACCAACGCAGTTTCTGGAGGACGATGTCCTCAGGCTGATAGACGAACAGAAAGCGATCGGGATCGACCGCGACGCGAACCTTCCGTCGCCGCCGCATCTGCTCTTGGTCCACGGCGTGATCGCGGAGCACGAACAGGTCGACCTTCATCCCGGACTCGAGGTGGATCAGGTTCGCGCTCGATCGTTCGCGGACCGCGCGAACCAGAGCTTCGCGGTCGACATAGAAGCCTTCCCCTAGCAGCCACACCAGCGCTTCGATCTTCCCCTCGTCGAGCCGGACGACCATGTCGACGTCCATCGTCGATCGCGGGACCCCGCTCAGCGAGGCAGCGACCGATCCGCCGACGAGGTACTCGACCCCCGCTCCTTCCAGGATCGCGCTGATGCGCAAGGCGACCTCGATCGGATCGGGGCTCATCACGGCGCGTCGAGGTGCGATCCGACCTCGGGGTAAGCGCGGCGGGCGAGGTCACCTCCGAGCCGCAGCACGGCCAGCCGCAGGAACACCTCGCGGTCCGAAGCGTTCGGGAATCGATGGCGAATTCCGGCGGCGGCGAACGTGTCGACCATTTGGCAGATCCCGGTCAACAACTCGGCCCGTTCCTCCGTCGACTTCCGGCGGATCAACTCGATCTGGATCCGCGCCGCCTCCGGCGAAGTGTCGAGATCGAGCCCGTGCCGGATGTCCTTCATGGTGCCGTCAGTTTCGCACGGGTCCGTGGGGTTCGGCTCATCCCCTCCCGCCCAGCCTCACCCTCAACCCAGCCCGAAGCGCCGCGATCGGATAGAGCGTCCCGCGCCAGACGATGCCGCCGCGTTTCCAGCAGAAATAGGCCGACCGGATCAGGGTCCACGCGATCACGAGGAAGCCCAGCGGGCCGAGGAGCAGCGGCACGATCTTGCGCCCGGTCCGCTGCTTGAGGACGAGCCCCGCCGCGAGCATCACGAGCACGACGGCGATGCCGATCGCGCGGACGGGCCAGTACGGTTGCGCGAGCGCGACGACAGGCCCCGGCAGCACCACCGCGATGAACGCGAGAAACGCGAACAATCGCGGGTACTGGTACATCGCGTACGCCCCGAAGGCGTTCTTCTCCAGGCCGCGGACCATCTGCCGGAGCGAGGCGTACCACTCGACCTCGACCTCCCCGAGGCCGATGGTGAATCCCCCCTTCGCTCCCGCGCGCTGCAGCATCAGCCCGAGGCCGACGTCGTCGAGGACCTCCATCTTCAACCACTCGAATCCGGGAGTGCGGTCGAACGCCGAGCGCCGCACGAGGTTGAACGCCCCGACGCCCACGTACGCGTCGGAGCCCTCGCGCCCCACGTCCACCGCGCGCGTGCCGACCATGAACCCGGTCGCGAAGGCGTTGTAGGCGACCTCCTGCCAGAAGTTCCGCGCGACGAGCTCCGGAGCGACGACGAAGTGGTCGAGGTTGCGCTCGACGACGTGGGCGACGGCCTTTCTCAACGCGCCCTGCTTGAAGTGGACGTCGGCGTCGGTGAAGAGGAGAAACTCCCCCGTCGCCTTCAGCGTCCCGCGATGGACCGCGTGGACCTTCCCGAGCCAGTGCGCCGGGAGCTCGGCCACGTGGATCGGCAGGATCCGCGCGTCGCGTGCGGCGAGGGCGTCCACGACGCGGCCGGTGCCGTCGGTCGATCGATCGTTCACGAGGACGATCTCGAGGTCGGGGTAGTCCTGCGCGAGCAGGCTCGAGAGGGCCGACTCGAGGTGCTCCTCCTCGTTGCACGCCGCGATCACGACGGACAGGCGCGGGTACCGCGCGGGCTCGGGCGGCGCGAGGTCCTTGAACCGCACGAAGCGCAGCGCGGTGTAGAGGCCGAAGATCGACACGCCGAGCCACAACAGGCCCGTGACGCCGCCCCAGATCGCGAACGCCGTCACGCGAGCTCGGGCTGCGCCGCGACGACCTCGATCAGCCCCCTGCAGAACGCCGGGAGGTCGTCGGGCTTGCGGCTCGACACCGACCAGCGGTCGACGACGACCGGGGCGTCGATCCAGAGGGCCCCGGCGTTCACGAGGTCGTCCTTGATCCCCGGTGAGCCCGTCACGCGAACGTCGCGATACACCCCGGCGCTGATCGGTATCCAACCTCCATGGCAGATCGCGGCGACGCAGCGGTTCGAGCCGGCGAGGGCGCGCACGATCGCCAGCACGGCCGGGTCGCGTCGGAGCTTGTCCGGCATCCAACCGCCCGGACAGATCACCGCGTCGAAATCCGCCGCATCGAGGGAGCCGACGGCGGCATCGGCGACGCAGGGATATCCGTGTTTCCCCGAGTATCGTCGGCCGGCCTCGGGACCGGCGACGACGACCGCCCCCCCGGCCTCCTGGACGCGGAGCTTTGGATACCAGAGCTCCAGATCCTCGTATTCGTCCCCGACCAGGACCAGAACCCGTCGCCCGCGCAGGTCCGCCATGACGCCTCCGTAAGCCGTCAGATTCTAAACGATTGAAGACAGACAACTTAGAAGTCTGAAACGAACACGAATCCAAGTTTCGGCAGCGCTCGTATTAATTGTCCAGGACGAGTGCCAAGTAAAACTGGACAAAATGTTGACAGACGATCACCTCCGGGTAGGATTGGCCTCACGCCTCGGAAGGAGTTCGCCATGGCGAGTTGGGAAATGCGTTCCGAATCGATCTACCCCCGGATCGAGGACGACGAGGACTACGGCGGTTTCCTGCCGGAGCCCGAGGAGCGCAAGCGCGAGCCGCGGTCGGCGGACGACCCGAGCCCGCAGACGTTGCTGCCGCTCTACCTCCGCGAGATGGGGGCGACCCCGCTCATCGACGACAAGATGGAGGTGCGCCTCGCGAGCCAGTTGAAGGAGGCTCGCCTCGCCCTCGCGAAACTCGCGATCCGGCTCCCCGCGTCGTGCCGCGACTACATCCTCGAAGGGGACGCGAAGGGCCCCCGCGCCGGCGCGACGTGGCCGATCGACCGCGTCGAGGTCTTCTGCACGCGGCTGCAGCGGTACGCGGCGGAGTTCCCCGAGCCGCGGGTCGTGAAGATCGCCAAGGACGCGAAGACCCACAAGGCCCGCCTCGACGAGGCGCGCCGCGCGATGATCCTCGCGAACCTGCGCCTGGTGGTGCACATCGCGAAGAAGTACCTGAACCACGGCCTCCCGTTCATGGATCTGATCCAGGAAGGGAACATCGGGCTCATGCGCGCCGTGGAGAAGTTCGAGCACGAGCGCGGAAACAAGTTCTCGACGTACGCGTTCTGGTGGATCAAGCAGGGGGTCGAGCGGGCGATCGCCGACAAGGCGAAGGTGATCCGGATCCCCGTCCACGTGAACGAGAAGATGAAGAAGGTGCGCCGGACCTCGCGCGAGATGGCGGAGACCCTCGGGAGGAAGCCGACGCCGGAGGAGATCGCGAAGGTCCTCGACCTTCCGGTCTCGGTGATCGACGAGGTCCTCGCGGTCGTTCAGGACCCGCAGCCCCTCGAGGATCGCGGCCCCGACGACCGCGGCTACGACCTCTCGAAGACGGTCCCGGACACGAGCCTGCGCTCGCCGATGGAGCTCACGGGCGAGCGCGAGCTCCGTGCGAAGGTGGAGGCGTCGCTCCGCGCGCTCGCCCCGCGCGAGGAGGAGATCCTCCGCCTGCGCTTCGGCATCGGCCGCGAGCAGGCGCTCACCCTCGAGGAGATCGGCCGCGTGCTCAAGCTGTCCCGCGAGCGGGTGCGCCAGATCGAGGCGGTCGCGCTCGGCAAGATCCAGAGCTCGACCGTCTGCAAGGACCTCAAGGAACTCTACGAAGCGTGAGCAGCGCCGCCTCGGGGGCGACCCCGAGGCGGAGCGGAATCCCTGAGACGCCCAGTCCACGGCTGACCACGAGCGTGGCGCCGCCGTGGAGGTAGAGCCCTTCGTCGAGCCGGTAGCGGCTCATCCTGACGAGCACCGGCAAGCCGGGGAAACGCACCTGCCCGCCGTGGGTGTGCCCGCTGAGAACGGCGGAAGCGCCCGCGGTCGAGGCCTCGAAGAAGGCGTCCGGGTTGTGCGACACGACGACGATCGGCGCCCGCGCATCGAGCGCACGGGCTGCGGCCAGCGTGTGGGCGAGCCTGGGTTTTCCGATGTTCCAGTCGTCGATCCCGGCGAGCAGCAGCGTTCCGTCGCCGCGGCGCACGACCGCCGCCTCGTTGTGGAGCGTGTGCACTCCGCAGGTTCTCAGGAAGGCCAGCACGCGCTCGGGCCGTCCGGTGTAGTGGTCGTGGTTTCCGAGGACGGCGAACGCGCCGAGCGGACCCTTCAGGCGTCGCAGCGCGGACGCGTGGGGCTCGATCTCGTCGATTCGGGTGGTGGCGAGATCGCCCCCGTGGACGACGACGTCCGGCGCGAGGGTGAGCAGCCGATCGAACGCCTCGGCGAGATCGTCGGGCGCGAGGAACGGCCCCGCGTGGACGTCGGAGACGAAGAGCACCCGCGCGCCGTCGAGGTCCGGGTGCAGGGCGCGCAACGGGAGGTCGGCCTCCTCCACCGAGAGCGCGCGGGAGAGGATCGCCCCGTAGGGGCGCGTCATCCCGGGCACGCGGGGGAAGACCCAGCGGCTCAACGCGTAGCTCGCGCGCCGTTCGAGCGAGCGGAACCAGCCGCCGACCGGATCCAGGAAGCGACGCGGCCGCGGGCGAGCCGGAAGCGCGGGCGGGAAGGCGACGTGACGCGGCGGGGACATCGATCGGCGACGCATTCGCCCCAATGTGGACGCCACGCGCCATAATCGCCAGCGTGGAAACACGGGTTCTGCCGCCGACGCCCGAGACGATCGCGCAAGCCGCAGCCGCACTGCGGCATGGGGATCTCGTCGGGATCCCGACCGAGACCGTCTACGGCCTCGCGGGGAACGCCCTCGACGCGCACGCCCTCGCGTCGATCTTCGCCGCGAAGGAGCGCCCTTCGTTCGACCCGCTCATCGTCCACATCGGCGGCGCGATCGACGCGACGGGGCTCGTGGACCTCTCGGCGTTCGGCGCGTGCGCCCGCGACCGCCTTCGCGCGCTCGTCGACGCGTTCTGGCCGGGGCCGCTGACCCTGGTCCTGCCGAAGACCCCGATGGTCCCCGACCTCGCCACGAGCGGCCTGGCGACGATCGCCCTTCGGGCGCCTTCGCATCCGGTGGCGCGCGCCCTGATCGCCGCGGCCGGCGTTCCGCTCGCCGCGCCGAGCGCGAACCGATTCGGCCGGATCAGCCCGACGACCGCCTCCGACGTCGTCCAGGAGTTGTGGGGACGGGTCTCGATGGTGATCGACGGGGGGCCCTGCGCCGTCGGCGTCGAGTCCACCGTCGTCGCGATCGATCCGGAGGGAGGGCTTCGGCTGCTGCGGCCGGGCGGGATCTCTCGGGAGTCGCTCATCGCGGTCACCGGCGCACCCGTCGCCGTCGTGCCGCGCGTGGTGGGCCCGGGCGCCCCCGCGCGCTCCCCGGGGATGCTCGAAAGCCACTATGCGCCCGTGAAACCCCTGCACCTGCTCCCGCGCGCGATCCTCGCGTTGAACGACGTGGAACGTCGCGAGCTGCTCCCCGCCGGCGCCGGAATCCTCGCCGCGTCGGGGGATGCCGAGGCGATCGCCGCCGCCTGCGCCGGGCCGCCCACGATTCTCCGCGTGCTCAGTCCCTCCGGCGACGCGGAGGAGGCGGCACGGAACCTCTTTGCGGCGTTGCGCGCCCTCGACGCTTCCGAGGCGACGACCCTCGTCACCGAGCCGTGGCCCGGCGAGGAGGGGCTCGGCTACGCGATCGCCGACCGCCTGCGCCGCGCCACCGCCGTCAAATAGGGACAGCAACCTATTCGCTAAATAGGGACAGTCCCTCTTTTCCAGCTCCGCGACGTGTGTCTTCGGAGCTGGAAAAGAGGGACTGTCCCTATTTAGCGAATAGGTTGCTGTCCCTATTTGTTGAGGACGTCCATGCCCTGGCGGAAGACGACGTCGGTGGGGACGTCCGAGGCGTTCACGGCGTCGAGCGTGGCCTTGAGCGAGCCGGTCGGCTGCGCGCCCTTCGGGAGGAACGCGAGCGATCCTTCGTAGTCGCCGTCCCCCTGCAGCCTGAGGATCTTCTCGGCGAGGCGGTCGACCGCCGCGCCCATCTTCTCGAAGTCGACGCGGTAGGCCCCGTCGGCGCCGCGCGTGAACGCCCCTTCCTTCTCGAGGAACTCGAATTGCGCGAGGTTCGCGCGCCCGTGCGCGCTCGACGCGCCGAAACGGACGGAGCGGAACAACCCCGCGACGAAGGTGACGTAGTTGTCCGCGAGCTCCCCGCCCTGCAGCTCGCCCATCTCGCGCAACTTCTTGACCATGTAGAGGCCGAGGACGTCCGCTTTCCCCTCCTCGAGGGCGCCGTACTGTTCCTTGAGCACCTCGCGGACGAACCCCGAGCCCCCCACCGTCTGTTTGATTCCGAGGCCGTGCGCGACCTCGTGGAACATCACGTTCGAGAAGAACGCGTCGAAGGTGACGTGCTTGCGCTGGTCGGCGACGATCACCCGCTCGGAGATCGGGACGAGGATCTTCTCGAACTTCGCCTGCATGGCGTTCTTGAGCTGCAGCCGGCGCGTCCCCTTCTTGAGCTGGACTTCCTCGTCGTTCGGGAGGTTGATGGCGATCGTCTTCGACCCGGCGTTGCAGTCCCCCGCGTAGAAGACCGCATCGTAGGCGTTCAGGTCGGACTCGGTGCCGGGCGTCTCCTTCTTGTAGTCGTCGGGGACGGGAAGGCCGCGCTGCAGGGCGGGGAGCAGCTGCGCATAACGCTCGAGCTTGCGACTCCACGCCCGGTCCTTGACGAGGACGTACCCCTCGTGCGCCGCGCGGATCCCGTAAAGCTGATCCTCGTACGTCTCGATCGGCCCGATCACGACGTCGACGACGTTGTTCTTCATCTCCATCCACGCGAAGTCGGACGGACGGTAGTCGTCGGTGAGCAGGGCCCTGGCCCGCAGCTCGAGGTACCGCTTCAGGCCGGGATCGTCGGCGAGCTTGGCGGCCTCGAGCAGGAGCGACGAGGCGCGGGCGACCTGCGGCGCGTACGCCTCGCGGTAAGGCACGGTGACGAGCTTTCCGGCGGGATCCCGGCGCACGACGGTGTACAGGCTCTTGAGCGCGGCTCCGCCGTCGGGGGCCGCCTTCACCGCCTCCTGGAACTGGGCGTCGGTCATGTCCGTCGGATAGAACCCCGCACCCGCGGGTTTCGCGCCCACGCCCTCGAGGAACGGCTTGTTGGCGTCGAGGCGGTCCCACGGGCCGTAGTTGATCTCGACGTACCGACGGAGTTCCGGGTCGGAGATCGACGCGAGCAGCGGCTGCCGGTCGCCGTACGCCTGCAGCCAGAAGATCGCGTCCATCTCCCGGCAGGCTTCGATCAGCAGCGGGAGCATCCGCCGCTCGTTGTCGGTCAACGCGCCGAGGTCGGTCGTCAGCGTGACCTCGGCGTAGGAAGCACGTCGGGGCGTCACCTTCTCTCCTCCAGCGGGAGCCGCGGGCTCGGGTTCCGGCGCCCCCGCGCATCCCGCGAGGACCAGCATCAACGTCAAGGACACGATCGTACGCATCGTCACCTCAGACCCACTCCCGCGCGGGGAGGAACTTCTCGGAGAGCTCCGCTTCGGGGGAACCGGGCTCCGGAGCCCAGTCGTAACGCCACATCACGAGCGGCGGCAGCGACATCAGGATCGACTCGGTCCGCCCTCCGGTCTGGAGCCCGAACAACGTGCCGCGGTCGTAGACGAGGTTGAACTCGACGTACCGCCCGCGGCGATACAGCTGGAAGTCGCGCTCGCGATCCCCCCACGGGGTCTCGCGCCGGCGACGCACGATCGGGAGGTACGCGGCGAGGTAGGTGTCGCCGACGGCGCGCGCGAAGGCGAAGCAGCGGTCGAAACCCCAGTCGTTGAGGTCGTCGAAGAACAACCCGCCGACCCCGCGCGCCTCATTGCGGTGCCTCAGGAAGAAGTATGCGTCGCACCACCGCTTGAATCGCGGGTGCACCTCGTCGCCGAACGGCGCGCACGCCTCCTTGGCGGCCCGGTGCCACGCCTTCACGTCCTCCTCGAAGGGGTAATACGGGGTCAGGTCGAAGCCGCCGCCGAACCACCAGACCGGATCGCTCCCCGGCTTTTCCGCAACGAGGAAACGGACGTTGCAGTGCGAGGTCGGGACGTAGGGGTTGCGGGGGTGCACGACGACCGAAACGCCCATCGCCTCGAACGACCGGCCGGCGAGCTCGGCGCGCTGCTCGGTCGCCGACGAAGGGAGCCGCGCGCCGCGGACGTGGGAGAACCCCACGCCGGCCTGCTCGAAGACGAATCCCCCCCGGAGGACCCGGGTCCGGCCCCCGCCCCCTTCGGCGCGCCGCCAGGTGTCCTCGCGAAAGCGGCCCGATCCGTCCTCGTCCTCGAACGCGGCGCAAAGTCGCTCCTGGAGCTCCCGGAGCCAGTCGAGGACGGCGGTGCGATCCATGCCGCCGGGCATTCTAGACGCCCCCCCGAGGGGAACTCTCGCGGTATAAGGGCGCCATGATGAGATTCCGCCGCTTGCTGGTGTGGACGGGGCTCGCCGTCGTCTCGCTTTCGGCCTGGGGCGGCCCCTCCCCGCTCGAGTCCACGCCGATCCATCGCCTGCCTCCGGTGGACGTCGCGACGCTGCTGGCGGAGGACGCCGCGCGGTCGGGGAAGGACGTGCCGCCGCGCGCGGGATTCCCGATGAAGACCGACCTCGAGCCGACCCGCGCCGCCAAGCTCGAGATTCTCGAGAACGGCGAGCGCCTCTGGCGGTTCCGGGTCCGCTCGGACGGCGCGATGTGGCTCGTCCTGGGGTTCGGGACCTTCCGGCTCCAGCCGGGGGCCCGACTGACCGTCCACGATCCGGGACTCCGCACGATCCACGGCCCGTACGACGCGTCGGACCAGCGGTCTCACGGACAGCTTTGGGTGCCTCCGGTTCCGGGGGACACCGCCGTGGTCGAGGTCCGGTGGCCGCACCCGCCCAAGGACGCGATCCAGCCGAACCTCCACCTGGGCACGGTCCTCCACGGCTATCGCAGCGTGTTCGGCATCGGCGACCCGACCGACCCGATCGAGCCCGACTCGGGGGCCTGCAACGTCGACCCGAACTGCCCCCTCGGCGCGAACTGGCAGGACGAGAAACGCGGCGTCGTGAACCTCCTCGACTCCGGCGGCGGGTACTGCAGCGGCTCCCTCATCACCAACACCGCCCGCGACTGTCGGAACTACGTGCTCACCGCGAACCACTGTCTGTCGAGCCAGAGCTCCGCCGCCGGGACGATCTTCCAGTTCAACTACGAGCGCCCGCAATGCGGCTCCGGGGTCGCGCCGACGAACCAGCAGGTCTCCGGCGCGTTCCTGCGGGCGACCTATTCCGCGAGCGACATGACCCTCCTCGAGATCGACGAGGAGATTCCCGAGGCGTACGGCGCGTACTACAACGGCTGGTCGCGCTCGACGACCGCGCCGACCGAGTCGTGGTGCATCCACCACCCGAACAACGACGAGAAGGCGATCACCTACAACGACGATCCCCTGATCGACGGCCAGAACTGGGGACCCGACCACTGGCGCATCTCCCAGTGGGAGCAGGGCACGACCGAGCCCGGCTCCTCCGGCTCGCCTCTGTTCGACCAGAGCTCCCGGATCGTCGGGCAGCTGCACGGCGGTACCGCGTCGTGCAGCAGCCTCACCTACGACGAGTTCGGCAAGCTCGACGTCTCGTGGAACGGCGGCGGCACGGCGGCCTCGCGACTGCGCGACTGGCTCGACCCCGCCGGCACCGGCGTCGTGGCCGAGGACGGGATCGACGCCGCCGCGTGCCGCATCCCGCAGCCCAAGCTCGGCTACCAGTCACACGTCGTCGACGACGCCCAGGGGAACGGGAACGGCGTCGTCGAGCCCGGCGAAACCGTCGTCCTCCAGGTCACCGCGGAGAACTCGGGCACCCTCGGGGCCTCCGCGGTCGCGGGGACCCTCACGACGACGCAGGCCCTCGTCGCGGTCGACGACGGATCGTCCTCGTGGCCCGACATCCCGTCCTCCCAGTCGCGCCCGTCGAACGCCCCGCACTTCACGCTCCGGCTCGACCCGTCCTTCTCCTGCGGCGACTCGATTCCGCTGAAGCTCGACTTCACCGCGACCGAGACGCCGGGGGCCTGGACCTCGTCGTTCTCGATCCCCACCGGGACCGCCTCCGTCGCGACGACCTTCCAGGACGCCATGGAGTCCGGGGTCAACGGATGGACGAACCAGACCGTCTCCGGGACGATCGCCTGGACCCAGACGACCGCCGACGCAACGAGCCCCACGCACTCCTGGTTCGTGGCCGACCCGACGACCGCCCAGGAGGCGCGCCTGCTCATGCCCTCGCTCGCGGCGCTTCCCGCGAACTCGGTCCTCCGCTTCAAGCACCGCTACAACACGGAGGCCAACTACGACGGCGGCGTGCTCGAGTACACGACCAACGGCGGCACGAACTGGATCGACGCGGCCCCGCTGCTCACGAGCAACGGCTACGTGGCGACGTTGAACTCGGGATCCGCCCTCGCGGGACGTTCCGCCTGGGCCGGCGACTCGGGGGGATGGCTCGAGGTGCACGCCGACCTCGATTCCCTCGCGGGTCAGAACGTGCAGTTCCGCTGGCGGTTCGCGGCCGACGCGAGCATCGGGGACGAAGGATGGTATGTGGACGACGTCGTGATCTCCTCGACGTCCTACGGCTGCGCCCCCGCGCTCGTGCGTCCCGGGGAGGCGCAGGCCTTCACGATGGCGAAGGAAGCGGGATCGTTCCGCCTCGACTGGGCCGCACCGGCTTCCGGCGGCTCCCCGGCGTCGTACGGGCTCTACCGCACGACGTTGGGCGCGCCCGTCTCGGCGCAGTGCGAAGCCGACCTCGGGAACGCGACGACCGCCCTGCTCGCGACCCTCACCGACGACCGCGGCTTCCTCGTGGTCGCGCGCAACGCCGCCGGCGAAGGCTCCTACGGGTCCGACTCCGCCGGCGTCGAGCGGTCACCGGCATCGGCCCCCTGTCCCTGACCCCTTCGTCGCGGCGCGTCAGGGAATGGGCTCGATCGAGATCGACCCGCCGGAGGTCTCGACGCGGAGGACCTGGCCGCCCTTCCCGAAGGTGCCGCTCAGGTGGGAGCGCGACTTGGTCGTCGTCGAGGTGAGCTCGAGCTCGCTCGAGACGCCTCCGCCCGACGCTTCGGCGTCGATCCGCAGGTCGATCGTCGGGTCGAGTGCGACGCGGATGGAGCCGCCGGAAGTCTCCAGGCGCCCGCCGCGGTTGTTCCCCTTCGCGAACGTCGCCGAGATCGAGCCCCCCGAGGTGTCCGCGTCGACGAGCCCCGCGATGGCGTCGAGCGAGATCGAGCCGCCGGACGTGTCGGCCTTGATGTCGCCGGTCACTCCCGCGATCCGGATGGAGCCCCCCGAGGTGTCGGCGAGGACGGAACCGTCGAGGCCGGAGACCTTGATGGAGCCGCCGGCGGTGTCGAGCCGCGCGTTCCCGCGGACCTTCTCGACGAGGATCGCCCCGCCGGAGGTATCGACCGCCACGGCGCCCTCGAGGTCGCGGACGGAGACCGAGCCGCCGCCGGTGTCGACCTCCACGTCGGCCTTGGAGGGAACCTCGACGACGAACTTCGGAGCGCGCTCCGAGTTGAACCAGCCTCCGAACCAGGACGACTTGCCGTCGCTTCCCTTGCGCCTAGCGATCAGGCGCGCTTCGCCCTGGAGCTCTTGAATCTCGAAGGTCCACTGCTCCGCCAGATCGTCCGAGGTGGCGGTGATCACCACGCGGACGCCGTCGCGGGCGACGCCTTGGACCTCGACGCTGCCGGCCTGCGAATCGAGAAAGAACTTCCCGCCGGGGGCGAGCTTCAGGGTCTTCTCGATCCGCGAGTCGGCATGGACGACGGTGGCGGCCGTGACGGCCGCGGCGACGAGGACGAACGTGCGGAAGACGGAACGCATGGGAAACCTCCTCGCCCGGGTCTACGCAGGCCCGCGCGCCGGGGTTCCCGCGCTTCCGCCTGCCGCTACACTTCGCGCATGCAGCACACGCTCCGACTGCTCGTGATCGACCCTTCGATCGTGTGGCCCGAGGATGCGGGCGTCGCCGAGATCGTCGCGGACTGGCCCGGAACCCACCGGGTGATCCGCCCCGCGCTCGAGCCGGCGACCGCGCTGCGGCCCGGCGATCCCTACGACGCCGACGCGGTGGTCGTCATGGGGTCGCGGGCTTCCGTCCACGACCCCCACCCGTGGCTGGCGGACCTCGGAGCCTGGCTCGACCCGCTGATCTCGGGGGCGTTGCGCCGGCCGTTGCTCGGCATCTGCTTCGGTCATCAACTCGTCGCGGCTCGGGCGGGCGCCCCCGTCGGGCGGCTGCACGAGGACGGTGCCGAGGAGCGGGGGGTCCAGACCACGCGATTTTCGGGAAGCCGGCTCGCCCCGGACGGGCCGATGCGGATCGTGGCGAGTCACGGCGAGGTGGTGCGGTCGCGGCCGCGGGGGTTCCGCGTGACCGCATCGCGCGAGCGTGTGGCGATCGACGCGCTCGAGCACGACACGCTCCCGGTCTTCTCGGTGCAGTTCCATCCGGAGGCGCGCGCGGAATTCCTGGCCAGGCGCGGTATGCCGCCGGGGCCGCAGGACGAGCTCGCGTTCGAGGAGCAGGCGCGATTCCTCGCCGCCTTCCGCCGCGCGGCGATCGCGGAGAAGCGAACCTAGGCGCGGGCCTGCGCGAGCTCCGCGAGCAGATGTCGCACGGCCAGAAGGTCGTCGTCGCTTCTGGGGTAGAACAGCCCGCCGCAGGTCGCGCCGGGCTCGAACTCCGGCGTGATGTGGAGGATCACCATCTCCCCGCGGATGGGCGAACCTCCGATCTGCACCTCGACCTCGCGGAGCAGGTCGCCGGCCTCGAGGGTGGGAAGGCCAGGCACCACCAGGAACGACAGGCCCGAGCCGCTGATGTCGCGCACCTTCGACTCGAACAACGCGCCGTCTTCGTCGGGAAACCGGAACCGGAAGCGGGCCGCCTCCTCGGCGTCGAACCGGAAGCGGTCGTTGCGGCGGCGTTCGTCGTGCCTCTGGCTCATCGTCCCCTCGCCGGCGCCGGCCTGCGGTAAGGGGGGCCGGCGCCGAGAGGGAATATAGGGCCCGGCGCCCCGGGGGGCACGGCACCGGGCCCAGGAGGCCTGATTCAGTTCGACGCGCGGACGTCGCCGGCGCTCTGGAGGGTCAGCCGGCCGCCCGTGGTCACGACCTGGGCGTTCGCGTCGAGGCGGGGAACCCGAAGGTCGCCCGAGGGGGTGCGGAGGTCGAGCGCGGAGCCGGCGGGGACGCGAATCTCGTAGCGGACGCGGATCCCCTCGCGCCAGGCCTGCGAGTCGTTCTTGCGGGCGGTGAACTTGGTGAGCCCGGGCTTGACGTCGGTGCGGACGTTGAGAAGCTGGGCGATGTCGTCCCGGTCGGAGCTGATCGTGACGGACGCGGCCGCGTCACCGGTGGCGACCACGGTGACGGAGCCGGCGTCGGTCTCGAGCAGGAACTTGCCGCCCGGGGTGATGGTCATTTCCTTCTCGATCTTGCCGCCGGCGAGGGCGGGAAGGGCGGCGAGAGCGAGAGCGGCGATCGACAGCGTGCGGAACGTGATCTTCATCGTGGCCTCCTCGGATGTCCTCGGGGCGTCGCCCCGTCGTTTCGAATTCCCCGGTTGCGATCTCGAGTCACTCTCTCGATCGCGCCTGTACTACGCGTGAACGCTCCGGGGGGTTCCTTCCGGAAGGCTGGGTCGGATCACCTTTTACGATTCTTTACATCGCGAATACGCGCTTTTTTCGAGGCGACGGAACCGCTCGCGGGGTCGGCGCGACCACTCGCCGCGCATCGCGGCCGCCGGCCCGCGCGCGGCGACCGCTCACGTCGGAGCGGTGCGCCGCACGCGGCCGGCGGCACGATCGCGCCGGTGAGCGGTGACTACTCGAGGGCGCCCTCGACTCCGCAGGCGTTCACCGCGCTCACGCGGTAGTAGAACGACTCGGGAGCCGACGCGGCGCCGGGGTGCACGAAGGTGCGCGTCTGGGTGGTTCCGATGCGAACCGCCTCCTCGAGCGCCGGACCGCCGAGCCGGTAGACCACGAACCGGGTCCCCGCGACCGGATCCGCCGTCCAATCGAGAACGACGTCGCTGCCGACGCGCGAGACGAGAATCGTGCCGACGGTCGAGGGGGAGGCGCATCCGCCGCAGCCCTGGTTGCGGTCGACGATGCGGAAGTCGTCGATCGCCGCCTCCACGAGCGAGCCGCCGACACCCCCGTCGCGGGCGGTGAATCGGAAGCGCATGAGCGCCGATGGCGTCGACACGCCCGCGAGCGGAAGGTCGGGGACGACCCACGCGAGAGGCGTCCCCGCGCCGACCTGCTCCAGACGGACCCACGACGCGCCGTCGTTGTTGGAGACGTCGACGTCGAACGGATCCTCCCCGGGATTGCCGCCCCGATCGTTGGTGAACCAGCGCGCGTAACGGACGACGGGATCGACCGCCCCGGTCAGGTCGTAGCGCGACGAAAGCAGCGTCGTGGTGCCCGTGTCGACGTCGAAGTCGCCGTCGCCCGCCCCGGCGGCAAGCCCCGTGACCCAGGCGTTCACACCGGGATCGGCGGTCGTGTCGTCCCCCGGCTGCGCTCCCGTCGGCGCGGGATCGCCCCACTCCCAGCGCCCGGTGACGGCATCGTTCGGGGCGCTCGCCGTCCAGCCGGCGGGGCCGCCCTCGAACGCCTCCGAGATCAGGGGTTTGTCGAGCACGCGAGCGCCGCCCGTGAATCGCACGAGGTTGGCGTCTTCGTTCCCGAGGCCGTCGCGCGCGCGGACGACGTAGGTGTAGCTGGCCCCGGGGGCCAGCGCCGCATCGGTGAACGTCGTGGCGAACGTGGACGCCACGCGCGTCGCGGGCGAGGGAACGAACCCCGGGTCGGTCGAACGGTAGACCTCGTACGACACCGGGACCGAGCAGGTCTCGCTCGCCGCCGACCAGGTCAGCACCGTCTCCCCGCACGCGGTGCCGCTCGAGACGCCGCTCAACCCCGCGAACCCGGGGGGCACGAGGTCGGGGGCCGAGGGCGCGACGACCGTGCGGCGGACGAGGTTGGCGTCCTCCCCGGAGCGGGAGTCGTCCGCGCGGACGAGGTAGTGGTACGAGGCTCCGGGAGCGAGAAGGGAGTCCTGGAAGGTGGTGCCCGCGAGTCCCGTCGCGATGCGGTTCGCGGCCGACGGGACGAACGCGGGATCGGTGGACCGATAGACGTTGTAGCGAATCGCGGCGTTCTGGCAGTTCGTGGAGGCGGCGCTCCAGGACAACGCCACCTCGGCGCACGACGCACCGGGGGTCGCGGAAGCGAGGCCCGCGAACGTCGGCGCCGTGTAGCACGCGGGGGTCGCGTCGCACGTCGGCCGCTCGATCCGCACCTCGTCCACGGCCGCTTCGATCAGGTTCCCGGTTGCCGTGCCGTCGGCGACCTGGAAACGGATCCGGAACTGGGAGGTGAGGGCGACGAAGTCCTCGATGCGGAACTCGCGGCGCGTCCACGCCGTCGCCGACTGGTTCGTGTCGAGGTTCTCGACCGTGACCCAGCTCGAACCGCCGTTGGACGAAACCTCGACGCGGAAGAAGTCGCCGCTGTCCTCGCCGAGGTCGCGGTTCGCGAACCAGCGCCAGAAGCTCAGTCGGGCCCCGGTCCGGCCGGTGAGGTCGATCACGGGGGAGAGCAAGGTCGTCACGCCGCCGTCGACGTCGTCGGTCCCTTCGCCCCCGGCGTTGGGCGCCGTGAACCAGCAGAACGTGCCGTCCTCGGAGACGTCGTCCCCGGGCTGCCACGCGGTCGGGTCGGGATCGCCGAGCGTCCATCCCCCGGCGGTGGCCGTGGAGCTCGCGGCGTCGCGCGTCCACCCCGAGGCGACCTCGAAGGCGTCGCGGCGGATCGTCTCGCGCGTTCCCATCACCACCTCGAGGTAGGACGTCTCGGGAACGCACCCGCTCCCGTCGGTCGGATCGAGCCGGAACCGCACGGCGTCGCCGCACGCGACCTGGGCCGACGCGGTCGAGAAACGGAGGATCCCGGTGTTGTCGGCGGCGGCCCCCGGCTCCAGCGACGGCCAGAAGTCGGTCGCGTTGAGCACCGTCACTCCCGGAGTGACGGGGACGAGCGTGGCCGAGGGGTTCCCCGAGGGGATCTCGCCGAAGTTCCCGAACGCGACCCGAAGGTCGACTTCCTCCCCCGGATCGGGGAAACCGGAACGATTGCCGCGAGGAAGGTCGTCCGCGACCGCCGAAACGGCGGTCAGGATCGGCTGCGGGGTGAGACGCGCCGGCGTCCTGAGGTTGATCGGCGACTCGCACCCGGACGACGTCACGGCCATCACGACGTAGCCGTAGTCGGTCCCGGGGGCGACATGGACGTCGGTGTACGCGGTCGTGGGGGCGTTCACGGTCGCGACGGGGAAGAACGGTGCGTTCTCGAGGATCTCGTTGCGCAGGACCTCGTAGCGCACGGCGCCGGCGACCGGCGCCCACGACAGGGCGATGGTGCTGCACGACGGCGTCGCGGTGAGCGCCGGCTGCGCCGGGCGCGCGCACGGGGTCGAGGCGGGACGCTGCGTCCCCGCGATCTCGTGGGCGTTGAAAGCCTGGTAGATCTCGGTCGCGTTCGGCGTCCCGTTCACGAGATTGCCGTCGTCGTCGTCCGCCTGGAGGTACGCGTCGTAGACGGGGGAGGGCCCGCTGGGCAGATACGAGCTCGCGTTGGGGAGCGACGTGAAGAAGATCCGCTCCGAGGTCCGCCATCCCGTGTGATAACCGTGCTTGGCGACGAGCGCCTGGGAGAGGTCCCACGTGGTCTGCCCGTAGATTTCCCCTTCGCAGTGGACCTGGAATCCCTGCGCGCCGGTTCCCGCGCCGCACTTGGTGCCGACGTTCGTGCGGGTCATGAGCCCCTTGGACGACTTCGTCTTGTCGAGCTCGCGCACGGGGGAGCCGTTCGTGCGGAACCACGGCCCGATCGCCGAGGTCTGCGTCATGTGAACGGCCACCGCGTCGGCGGTCGCCTCGCCGGTGGCGCCGTCGCCGCCGAGGGTGTTTCCGTCGAGGCCGTGCCCCCACTCGTGCTGCATGACGTCGGAGATCTCGCCGGTGTTGTTGCACCCTCCTCCCGAGCGATAGAAGTTCGCGCTCCCGTCCCAGAAGGCGTTGCACGTGGAGAGGATGTTCACGTTGGTGACGATCGTCGTGTCGAGCCAGCCGAGCGACGGGAGCCACTTCTTCCCGAGACGTCGGACCTGGTTCAGGTGGAAAAACGCGTTGCGGTCCGCCCGCGTCGAGAATCCGTTCCCGACGGCGTCCGCGCCCCCCAGACCGAAGTCCAGCCGCCCCGTTCCGACCGACGACGCGACGAGGGGAGACGCCGGGTTCGTGCAGCCGTCGACGCAGTTCACGTCGAACCACCGCCCGCCGAGCGCCGAGGAGGCGCTCCCGCCGGCGTAGGTGAACGACCCGGCGGCGTCGGCGACGACCGCCGCCGGCGCCTGGACACTCGTGAAGGGGAACGGGACCCGGATCTCCTGGTCCACGACCGTGCGCGGGTAGACGCCGCCGGTCACCCGGCCGTACTGGTTCACGTCGCGGAAGGCGACGACCTCGCCGGTGCGGGCGTCGACGCGACCCTGCCACGTCTCGACGCGCCCAGGAACCTTGTATTCGACGATCCAGACGAGACGATGGGCGATCCCTTCCCGGCCGTCGTCCTCGAGCTGGATCACGAGCGCGGGCTGTCCGCGGAACCGCGCGACCTCCTCGTCCCCCGACCAGCGGGCGAGGATGCGTCGCGCCGCCTCCCCCTCGATCGCGGGGCGGGTCGACACCGCGCTGTCGCCGACGAACGGAGCGCCGAACTGGGTGATGTTCCCCGAGTTGATCCGGACGAACGCGTACGCCCCCTCGACGGGGACGCCGTCGATCGACCATCGGTACTGGAGAGTGTGCAGGCGTCCGTCGGCGCTGGACACGCTCGCCTTCGGGTCGAGCTCGAGCCGACCCCGAACGGGGCCGACGAGCGCGGCGTTCTCGAGCAGGAAGGACTCGACGAGGGGAGCCAGGGTCTCGATCCCCACCTCCCCATCGCGCAGCGGCAGGCCCGCGAGCGCGCGAGCGTCGAGGGTGTTCCCCCGCCCCGGCACGATCGGGATCCCGCGTCCCTGGACCATCACCATCCGTCCGGTCCGGCGGTCGCGCACGAACTCCCGTTCGCCCTCGCTCGACGACTCGGTCGACGTCACCGGCGGGCGAAGGGGCCGGATCCGCGGATCCTGCGCCCCGTGATCGTGTGGATCGGTGACGGCGTACGCGGCGGAGGCCCCGACCGCGAGGCAGACGATTCCCAGGACTCGGCGCATCCATACCCCCAGCTGCTCGGAAACGGCCCCGGCGGGCCGGAGATGTGATACGAGGAGACCGCTCGCGCCGCCACCCCGACCCAGGAGGATCTCCGTGTTCCCGACCCGAGCGCTTCTGATTCTCGCGTTTTTCGCCCCGATCGCCGCGGCCGGCGACGGCCCCATCCAGGACAACTCGTTCCTCGTGGAAGAGGCGTACAACCAGGAAACGAGGGTCGTGCAGCACATCAGCAACTGGACGCGCGACGACGACAGCGGCGACTGGGCCTACACCTTCACGCAGGAGTGGCCGGTGAGGAGCCAGAAGCACCAGCTCGGCTTCACGCTCCCCTACGTCCACCTCGAGGATCGCAACGGCGTCGGCGATCTGTTCGTCAACTGGCGCTACCAGGCGGTGGGAAGCGGCGAGACGCCGGTGGCGTTCGCGCCGCGCCTCTCGCTCCTCCTGCCGACCGGAGACGACGACCGCGGGCGCGGCTCCGGCGAGCTCGGCGCGCAGGTGAACCTCCCGCTCAGCGTCACCCTGGGAAAGAGGTTCGTCTCGCACCTCAATGCGGGGGCGACGATCGTCGCCGACCTCGACACGTGGAACGCGGGGGCGTCGCTGATCTGGCTCGCACGCCCGCGATTCAACGTGATGCTCGAGTCGTCCTACGTGGAGGGGGACGAGGACGCGATCTTCCTCGTCAGCCCCGGGGTCCGGTGGTCGCACGACCTGAAGAGCGGGCTTCAGATCGTCCCCGGAATCGCCGCGCCGATCGGGGTCGGCGCGAGCAGCGGCGCCCGCTCGATCTTCCTCTACGTCAGCTTCGAGCACCCCTACTGAGGTCCGGGGCGCGTCGCGACTCCAGGATCGCGTCCGCCGCGCGGTTCCCGTGGAAGAACGCCTCCTCGATCAGCGGCAGGCCCGCCAGGTCGGCGTTCGCGAAGTGAAGGCGGCCGAGCGGACGGGACGCCGCCACGCGATCCCGTCCGAAGCGGAACCCCGGCACCGCCCGCACCATCGCGTGCCCCCATTTCATGACGTCCAGCCGCGCGACGCGGGACCGAAGGTCGGGATGGGCGCGGTCGAGGTCGGACAGGACCCGCTCGGCGAGCTGGGGCTGCGTGGCCTTCTCCAGCCGGTCGCGGGCGTCGCGCGGGTCGCGACCGGCGAGCGCCTCGTACCAGGTCCACACCGTCTCGCCTCGGTCGATCCCCGCCTGGTGGGTGGCGACGACATAGCCGAGCGCGTCGCTCTCGTAGAGGACGTTGTCCCAGGCGGCGGGGAATCCGCGATCCACGGGGCGGTCGCGAAGGTGCAGGTTCGCGACGAGCCAGGGGGCGTAGGTGAAGGCGTCGAGGTGATCGGGGGGCTCGCGGCGCCACGGGCCGACGACGTGGCGCGCGACGAACTGGGGCGCCGCGAAGATCGCGTGCCGGGCGCGCAAGCCGCGGACCTCCCCCGACGCCGCGGCGGCGACGATCTCCACCCCCTCGGCGACCGGCTCGACGTCGATCGCGACCACCCCGGTTCGGATCGCGCCGCGGGCGAAACGGGCGAGGTGCGAAACGATGCGCCCGTTCCCCTCGGGCCACGTGAGCAGCGGCTCGGATTCGCGACCGGGCTTCGGAATCCGGGCCGCGAAGTAGTACAGCCCCGCCCAGGCGCTGGTCCCTTCCGCGCGCAGCCCGTAGTCGTCGCGGCAGGCGTAATCGACGAGCCACCGCAGGCGCGGCGAGCCGAACCCCCTCTCGTCCATCCACGACGCCATCGTGATCGCGTCGAGCGCGGCGAGGTCGGCGTCGTCGGAACCCGCGTCCGACGGGACCGCGAACGCGCGGCGACCGCGTCCGTCCACGCGCCCCGACCAATCGTCGAGGATCGACTGGAACCGACGCAGTTCCTCGAGGTCGGCCGGCCCGGCGCCGGCGGTCAGGTAGAGCCCCTCGTACCACCGCCCGCGGTAGAAGACCCGTTCCTCCGGGTCCCGGACGAGCACCTCCTCGGCGAAGACCGGCTCGCCCTCGACGTCGCGCCCCTCGACGACGCCCATCTCGTCGAGCAGCTCGACGAGGTCCGGATTGGAGGCCGCGGGAGCGGGGAGGTAGTGCGCCCCCCACGGATGCGCGAGTCCCCCGGTCCGCCCCGATCGCGAGGTGCCGCCGACCGCCGGCTCGACGTCGAGGAGCACGAAGTCCTCCACGCCCGCGCGGCGCAGCCGCCGCGCGGCGGCGAGTCCGGCAATCCCCGCGCCGACGATCGCGACCTCGACGTGCTCCCACCGATCGGGGCCGGGACGCTCGACGCGAGCCTCCCGGACCCGGTGTCCCAGCGAGGCCGCGGCGCCGACGACCTCCCCTTCCGGGAGCGGCGCCTGGATCGGCGCGAGCCGGCACGCCGCCGCCCCCGCGCTCGCCCCGAGGGCGGCGCGCAGGAAGTCGCGCCGCCTCATCGCTCCCATCGGCGCCACTCGTCCTCGTAGTAACGGACGAGCGCCTGGTTGTCGAGGCGGTTCACCTCGACCTCGACCGGCCCGAGATCGGGGGGCAGGGTGAACATCGCGCGAAGCGTCGCGTCGTCGAGGAACCGCAGGCCCTCGGGCGCGCGCTCGGGAGGATCGAACGGCATCGGCCGCGCGAGCACGAACCCCCAGACGCCGAACGACGGGACCGCGACCTGGTACGGCGCGACGTGCCACCCCGCGGACTCGAGGGTGCGCACGATGCACCAGAACGACCGCCGCGCGAACAGCGGCGAGCCCGCCTGCACCGCGATCGCGCCCCCCGGCGCCAGGCGGGCCGCGAGCAGCCGGTAGAAGCGCCGGGTGTACAGCTTGCCGAGGGCGAAGCTGTTCGGGTCCGGGAAGTCCGCGATCACGACGTCGAAGCGCGCGTCGTGCTCCTCGATCCACAACATGGCGTCGCGGTTCACGACGGTCACCCGCGGGTCCTCGAAGGCGCGCGCGTTGAGCTCGACCAGCGGAGGGAAGCGTCGCGACAGGTCGGTCATCCCCGGGTCGAGATCGACGAGGGTCACCGACGCGACCTCCGGGTACCGCAGCACCTCGCGCAGCGCCAGCCCGTCCCCCCCGCCCAGGATCAGCACCCGTCGCGGCCGCTCCACCGCGGCCATCGCGGGATGGGCGAGCGCCTCGTGGTAGCGGTACTCGTCGACGGAGTGGAACTGGAGGTTGCCGTTGAGGTACAGCGAGAAGCCGCTGCGTCCCTGGGTGACGACGATGCGCTGGTAGGGCGTGGTGACGGCCCGCACGATCTCGTCGGGGAAGAGGTCGGCCTCGGCGTAGGTCGCGAGCCGGTCGGCGCCGGCGAATCCCGCCCCCAGCAGGAGGACGACGCCCCCGGCCTGGAGCCGCAGGAGGCGCACGCCGCGGCCGAGCTCCGACCGCAGGAGCCACGTCCCCCAGAACGCGACGAGCCCGTTGAGGATCCCCATGAGCAGCGAGGTGCGCGTCAGCCCCAGGCGGGGCACGAGGAACAGCGGGAAGAGCAGCGACGCGACGAGCGCGCCGACGTAATCGAAGGCGAGGACCTTGGAGACCACTTCCTTGAACTCGAGGGACTCCTTCAGGATCCGCATCAGCAGCGGGATCTCGAGTCCGACGAGCACGCCGATCGCGAAGACGACGCCGTAGAGGAGCAGCGAGAACCAGGTGAGGCGGCCGAACCCCAGGTAGAGGATCGGCGCCGAGAGCCCGCCGAGCAGCGCGACCGCCGACTCGACCTCGACGAAGCGACGGGCGAGCCCCTTGTCGACGAAACGCGAGAGCCAGGCCCCGACCCCCATCGCCGAGAGGTAGATCCCGATCACGAGGGAGAACTGGGTGACGGAGTCCCCGAGCACGTACGACGCGAGGGTCCCCGCGAGCAGCTCGTAGACGAGCCCGCACACCGCCACCACGAACACGTTCGCGAAGAGCAGCGACGGGCGCGGCACCGGGATCAGCCGGAGATCGCGGCGGCGACGATGATCGCGAGCCCGAGCAGCGCGGCGCCCATCACGATCCCCATCGCGACGTTGTGGTCCTGCTCGATCTCCTTGCGCAGGGAGAAGGGCGAGAGCTTCCCCATCACCCAGATCGCGAACGCGAACAGGACGATCCCGAGCAGCGACCACATCGCCGTCTGCGCGAGCAGCGTGGCGAGGTCGCGCCAGGGGAGCAGGATTCCGAGAACGGACGTCATCATTTGCCTCCTCGGTAGCCGGAGTGCCAGAAATGGAAGGTGCGCGGCCCTCCCGGTGCCCGGGCCTCCGCGGGGAGGCGCTGCTCCGGGGCGTTGAAGAACTCCCGTCCGGTGAACGCCACGGCCGCCCATCCGGCGAGGACGATCGAGGCGAAGATCAGGTAACCCCTTGCCAGGCGGCTCATGCGTCGTCCTCCTCGGGGGCGACGTTGCTCTCCTCCCAGCGCCGCCGCTCGAACGCACTCCGGTGAAACAGCACCCCGATCGGGACGACGAGCAGCAGGGCGAGCGCCGCGAGCGCGTGCGTGAACCGCGCGACCCCCTGGGCGACTTTCACCCCCAGGCGGTCGGGCGGCTGCGCGCCGCCGCGTTCGGTCTCCAGGCGCAGCGTGTATTCACCGGACGCCGGAGCCGAGAGGTAGATGCGCCGCTTCCGGGTGCCTTCGCTCCACCGCTCGCCGCCGTCGCTCCCGTACCAGTAGTCGACCCCCGTCGAGAAGGGAATCACGCGCCCCGTCGCGGTCTCGAAGAAATCCCCCTCGACCCAAACCCACGCGTTGTCGACCCCGGCCCAGAGGTCGACCACGAGGTTCTTCCCGCCGGAGAGCCGCATCGGCGGGGAGAACCAGACCGTCGAGACTCCCGACCCGGTCGCCGGGGTGATGTCGACGGAGTCGGTGAGCACGGACGTCGGGCGGACGATCGTCGTGACGGCGAGCAGGAGCACGAGCCAGCCGGCCGCCGCCCAGGCGGCGAACCGGAAGAATCCGTCGTGCGGGTAGGGCTGGTTCGGCGCGATCCCGACCGGTCGATCGAGTCCTTCCACGCCGAACGCCCTCTCGACCTCGCCGACGGGCACGTAGCGCCCGTGCGACCAGGTGACCTCGGCGTCGCGCTCCTTCCCCCCTTTCGTCGACTCGCGCGAGAGCACGAACGGGGGCGAGACGAAGTCGACCGCGCGCACGCGCTCGCCGACGGCGACCTTCCACGGGAACTCGCCGGCGACCTCGTCCACCCGCGCCGGGGCGTCCTGGAACATCCGGTACGCGCGCGCGTCGTGGTAGGCGGCCGCCCCGGAGTCGACGACCTCTCCGACGGGGACCTGCTCCACGAGGCTGAAGTGACCGTCGCTGCGGACGAGCCAGCGGAATCCCACCACGCGCTCCCAGAGGAGGTATTCCTCCCACGGGTAGTCGATCCCGCCGATCTTCGCGGAGCGCACGAGGTACCCGATGACCGTCCAGGTCGTGCCGTCGAAGGCGGCCCGGGCGCCGATCGGCACGAACGGCTTGCGCCGCGGCCGCTCGAGGACGCGCAGCAGCTTCAGCTGCCCGCGGTCGGCGTCGAGCAGCGCGCCGCACGAGGGGCAGGTCACGCGCTGGGTCGCGTCGGGGGCGCGCAGCTCGAGCGCCCCCGCGCACTTCGGGCAGGACAGCTTGAGGGCGCCGATCGCGCGAGCCTCGCGCCCACGTGCCACGACGTCCGGGGCGAATCCGAGCGCCTCGAGGGTCGTGACGCGCCCGGCGAACAGGAGCGGCTGGTCCTCGGAGTAATCGAGGGTCGCGAAGGCACCGCCGGGCCCGGACAGGTCGGCGAAGTCGTAGGTTTCCCCCGGAGCGGCGCGGTAGGGGATCTCGCCGTCCGCCGCCGTCAGCGTCGCCGTCGAGACCTCGGCCACGACCCAGCGTGCGTGAGGGGGAAAGCCGGGGATCGCGACGGACGCTCCCGCCTCGAGGGAATCGAGCGCGGGAAGGTCGTTCGACGCGATCCGGCGCTCGGGGAACGTCCACGTGAACCGTCCCTGCGCCTCGGCGAGCCAGCCCCACCGCCCGTCCGAAAGCCAGGCGAACCACTCCTCCCAGACGGCTCCGGACGGGTGGGCGAGCTGCGCACGGCCGACGAGCTCGAAGGGGATCCCCTGCCAGACCCCCTTCAACCCGAGCGCGAGCGGAGAGTCGGTCTCGACGACCGCGCCGTACTTGCCGAGATCCTCGAGGCCGCGGTCCGCGCGGGCGATCGCCGAGCCGCAGAACGAGCAACGCTTGACCGCGGCGTCGCCCGTGCGGAACTCGACCGGCGCCGCGCACGCCGGACAGGAGGCGGCGGCCGGGCTCATCCCCGCTCCACCTCGCGCACGGCGACGCGGGCCGCGCCCAGGCCCTTCGCGAGCCGATCTTCCCACGGCCATCGCGGGGCCGGCCGGCAGCAGTAGAGGTTGAACGACGCCCAGCCGGACTCCGGGTAGGTGTGGCAGGCGAGGTGGGACTCCGCGAGGAGGTAGAGCCCGGTCACGCCTCCCGGTCCCGGGAAGACGTGCCAGGCCGGCTCCCCGACCACGCGAAGCCCGACGTCACGGACGACGCCGTCGCAGATCCCGCGCAGGCGAGCCGCGTCGGTGAGCGCCCCGGGGTCGCACCCCCAGGCGTCGACGATCCACTCCCTGCCCCGGTCCATGCCGCGAAGCCTACCGCGTCGGCCCGGCGTCGGGGCCGGCGAGCACGGTCACCTTCGTTTCCGCCTTCTCCGCGCCCATCGTGATCGTCGCCTTGTACGCCCCGGGAGGGACGAACTGCGTCTGGCCGAACTTGTCGGCGTCGACCGTCCCGACGACGTGTTTGGGGTCGGCGGTGAGGTCCCACACCACGCGGTTGACGCCCCGGCGGCTCGTCGCCGTGAGCGTGCGCACGACGAACCCGCTCGCGTCGGCGATCGCGATGGACACCGGCTCGGAGGCGCGGTCGTTGACCCAGAACTGGATCGCCGCGCCGGGGGGCGGGTTCTTCGCACGGAAGATCGCGTGCCCCGAGCCGTACGCTCGACCGAGGAACCATCGCGGCCGCGCGGGGGGGCCCTCGAAGGCGGCGAGCGGCTTCGCCATCAGCTCGGGGGTCAACTGGCCGAAGAACCACGCGTCGTCGAGGACCCAGACGCTGCGGCCGTGCGTGGCGACGACGAGGTCGCCTTCACGCGGATGCACGAGCAGGTCGTCGACCGGCGCGGGCGGGAGCGACCTTCCGTTGAGGCGCACCCAGTGCTTGCCGCGGTCGACCGTCGCGTAGGCCCCGAACTCCGTCCCGGCGTAGAGCGCCTGCGCGTTGCGCGGATCCTCGTGGAGCATCTTGACCGGAGCGTCCTTCGGGAGGTCCGCCTCGATCGCGCGCCACGTCTTCCCCAGGTCGTCGGTGGCGAGAACGATCGGGCGCTCCACGTCGGTGCGGTGTCCGTCGACCGACACGTACGCGCGCGCGGCGTCGTGCGCGGAGGGGACGACCGACGAGACGTACATCCCGCCGACCTCCTTCGGAGTCACCTCGCGCCACGTCGCCCCCGCGTCCTCGGTGACGTGCACCCGGCCGTCGTCGGTCCCCGCCCAGAGCAGCCCCTTCTTCGCGGTCGACTCGCGCAGCGCGGTCACCGTCCCGTGCGTCTCCGCCTCCGAGCCGACCGTCTGGATGCGGTCGACGTCCCGGCGCGAGAGGTCGGGGCTGATCGCCTCCCACGCCTCCCCTTTCCGCGTGAGCCGGAACACCCGGTTGCCGCCGAGGTACAGCACCGTCGGGTCGTGCGGAGAGACGAAGTAGGGGCTGTTCCAGTTGAAGCGGAACCGTTCCTGTCCCTCGCGCGGCGCGGGCTGCAGGAACTTCACCGCCCCCGTCCGGAGGTTCACGCGCAGCAGCACGGCCCCCTGCCCGGTCGCGTAGAACTGGTCGGGGTCGTCGGGATCGAACTGCACCGTGAACCCGTCCCAGCCGAAGATCTCGCGCCAATCGCGGTTGAGGATCCCGTCTTTCGGCTCGTCGTCGGTCCGGAAGATCGTCTCCGAGGGGCCGACCCAGGATCCGTTGTCCTGGAGGCCGCCCGCGATGCGGTAGGGATCGGCGCCGTCGACCGCCACGCGGTAGAACTGGCCGACCGCGAGGTTGTCCCGGTGCTCCCACGTCTTCGCACGGTCGACGGAGACGTAGACGCCGCCGTCGTTGCCGTCGAGGATCAGGCTCGGGTCCTCCGGGTGCACGACGAACGCGTGGTGGTCGACATGCACGAACTCGCTTCCGGAGCGGCGGAACGCCTTCCCCCCGTCGTCCGAGATCGCGACGTCCCAGCCGGGGAGGTAGACGCGATTCGCGTCCTTCGGGTCGACGGCGATCTTCGAGAAGTAGAACGGGCGGAAGTTGATGTCGCTCACCCGCGTCCAGCTCTCGCCGCGGTCGTCGGTGCGGAAGACGCCGCCGCTTACCGACCGGTCGTCGAACGGGTCGCGCCCGGTCCCGCCTTCGTCGCTCTCGACGACGGCGTAGACGATCTTCGGGTCCGCGGGGAACACGGCGAGGCCGATGCGGCCGGTGCGTCCCGGCAGCCCCTGCGTCAGCTTCTTCCAGCTCTTCCCCGCGTCGTCGGAGCGGAAGAGCCCTCCCTTCGCGGAGACCCCCGTGTAGCTCCACGGCGTGCGCCGCCTCGCGTACAGCGCGGCGTAGACCGTGTCGGGGCTCGCCGGATCGACCACGACCGCGCACGCCCCCGTGTCGGCGTCCACCTTCAGCACGTGTTGCCAGGTCGAGCCGCCGTCGGCGGTCCTGAAGACCCCGCGCTCGGGGTTGGGGCCCCAGAGTCGTCCGAGCGCCGCGACGTAGGCGACGTCGGGATCGCGCGGGTCGAGGGCGATCGCCGGGATGTCCCGGGTCGCCTGGAGGCCGACGTTCCGGAAGGTCGCTCCCCCGTCGGTCGAACGGTAGACGCCGTTCCCCCACGACGAGCTGTTGCGGTTGTTCCCCTCGCCGGTCCCGACCCACACGAGCTTGCCCTTCTCCCCGGCGACCGCGATCGAGCCGATCGACAGGAGCGGCTGATCGTCGAAGACCGGCGTCCACGAAACGCCCAGGTTCTCGGTGCGGAAGACGCCACCGGTGCCGAATCCGGCGTAGAAGCTCGTCCGGCTCCCGGGGACCCAGGCGATGGACGAGACGCGGCCGCCCATGTTCGCGGGGCCGACGCTTCGGAACGCGAGCCCGGAGACGTCGGCCGCCTCGAGGGTGCGTTTCGGGGGGGCGGCGGGCGCCGCGGGCGCGGCGAGGACGATCGACGCCACGGTGCATGCGAGGAACATCGGAACCTCCTGGGGCGCGGAGTATAGAAGGCGGGACGCTACAATCCCGGCAACGATGACGAACCATCCGCCGAATGCGCTCGACACGCGGCGAATCGTCGAGACTCCCGAGGGCGTCACTCTCGAGCTCGCGGTCGCCGGCCCCTTCGTCCGCGCGCAGGCCTGGATCGTGGACGCCCTCCTGCGCGGGATGATCTCGACGTTCGTCTCCATCCCCCTCGCCCTCCTCGGCCGCACCGGCGGGGGGATCCTGCTGATCGTGATGTTCCTCCTGACCTGGGCGTACCCCGTCGCCTTCGAGGTCCTGTTCGCGGGCGCGACGCCGGGGAAACGGCTGTTCGGCCTTCGCGTCGTGCACGACGACGGCACCCCCGTGGGGTTCCTCGCGTCGGCGGTCCGCAACCTCGTGCGCGCGGCGGACTTCCTCCCCTTCGGCTACGGGATCGGCCTCGGGTGCGTCCTCCTCCGGCACGACTTCAAGCGGATCGGGGACATCGCCGCCGGGACGGTCGTCGTCCACGAGTCGGCCGGGATGCGAAGGGCCGCCGCGCGCCCCGCCGCTCCCGCGCCCCCGCCGGTCCCTCTGACGGCGGCGGAGCAGCGTGCGATCGTCGAGTTCGGGGAGCGGCGCGCGACCCTCTCGGCGGACCGCGCGCGCGAGCTCGCCGACCTGCTCGAGCCCCTCGCCGGGAACGGCGATCGCGCGGTGGAGCGCCTCGCGGGGATGGCCGCCTGGATCGAGGGACGACGATGACGCGCGAGTCGTTCGTCGCGCGCCACGCCCCCACGTGGTCGGCCTTCGAGTCGACGCTCGCCGCGCTCGAGGTCCGGACCGGCGACGCCGGCGGCGCCGACCCCGCCGAGTTCGACGCGACGTATCGCGAGGTCTGCCGCCACCTCGCCCTCGCCCGCAAGCGTCTCTACGGCGCGGACCTCGAGAACCGGCTGCAGGCGCTCGCGCTGCGCGGCCATCGCCTCCTCTACGGCGCCCGTCCCGGCAACTGGCGCGCGCTCCTCGAGTTCTCGGCCCGGGGGTTTCCCCGGCTCGTGCGCGCGCAGGGATGGCTCGTCGCCTCGTCGTGTCTGCTGTTCTTCGGCTCGATGCTCGCCACCGCCGCCTGGACCGCCGGCGACCCCGAGCGGATCTACGAGATCCTCGGGGCCGACGCCGTCGCGCAGATGGAGTCGATGTACGACCCCTCGGCCGGGCACTTCGCCAAGCCCCGCGGCGCCGACAGCGACGTCCAGATGTTCGGCTTCTACGTCTGGAACAACGTCTCCATCGCCTTCCGGACCTTCGCCGGGGGAGTGTTGCTCGGGGTCGGCTCGATCCTCGTGCTCGTCTTCAACGGCGTCGTGATCGGAGCGGTGTCGGGACACCTCACCGCGATCGGGTTCGGCACGACCTTCTGGAGCTTCGCGATCACCCACGGCGCGCTCGAGCTCCCCGCGATCGCCCTCGCCGGGGCCGCGGGGCTGCGGCTGGGGCTGCCGGTGATCGCCCCCGGCAGGAAGAGCCGGGCCCGGGCGCTGCGGGACGGGGCGATCGACGCCGGCCGGATCGTCTGCGGCGTCGCCGGGATGCTCGCCCTCGCCGCCGTCCTCGAGGCTTTCTGGTCGGCCTCGCTCGCGATCCCGAACGGGGTCAAGTTCGGCGTCGGGGGCTCGTTGTGGGCCGCGGTTCTGGCCTACTTCGCCCTCGGAGGACGTCGCCGTGCGGCTTGACCGCGTCACCGCCGTCCTCCGCCCGCGCTCCCCCTCCGAGGCGGTCGACCTCGGCTTCACGATGGCGCGCACGTCGTGGAAGCCGGTCTGGGGAGCGATGCTCGCGTTGTGCCTTCCGATCGCGTTCCTGGCCGCCGCGGCCTTCCGCGAGCGCCCGTGGGCGGCGTGGCTCGTCGTCTGGTGGTTGAAGCCGCTGTACGACGCCGCGATCCAGTTCGTGTTGTCGCGCCTGCTCTTCGGCGAGACGCCGGGGGGTGAGGCGCTGCGACGCGCGATCCCGTCGATCCTCCGGGGCACCGTCCTGCCCGGCCTCCTGTGGCGGCGTTTCGCGCCGTCGCGTTCGTTCGCGATGCCCGTCGCCCTGCTCGAGGAGCTGCGCGGCGGCGAGCGCTGGAAACGATTCCAGACCCTCGCCCAGGACGGCCGCGGCACCGCGATGCTGCTGATGGGGATGTGCGCCCTCTTCGAGCTCGTCGTCGCGATGGGCGCGATGGGCTTTCTCACCCTGATGATCCCCGACGCCGACGGCAGCTTCTGGAGCCGCTTCTTCGAGGAGCCGACCTCGATCGCCTCGCGGAACACCTACGCCTGGGTGGCGGCTGCCTCCTTCACCCTCGCGACGATCGCGATCGAGCCGTTCTACGCCGCCGCGGGGTTCGCGCTCTACCTCAACCGCCGGACGTGGCTGGAGGCCTGGGACGTCGAGATCGCGTTCCGCCGACTGGGCGCGCGCCTCGGTCGGGCCGGCGTCGCGGTCCTGCTCGCCGTCGCCGCGCTCGCCCCCGCGGCGGGAGCCGCCGAACACTCCCCCCTCCCCGAGCCGGAGACGGCGATCCGCGAAGTCCTCGCCGACCCCGAATTCGGGGGAACGGAGAAGGTCACGGTGCTGCGCCCGCGGTGGAAGCCGAAGCCGAGCGAGGCGGAACCCCGCGACTTCCGGTTCGCTCCCTGGCTCGCGGAGGTCCTCGAGATCCTCGTGTGGTCCACGGCCGCCGCGCTGATCGCCGTCCTCGTCGTCGCGGTCGCCCGCGCGGCGGGGCTGCCGAGCTTCCGGCGCGCGGCGAGGCCGCCGCCGCCCCCCGAGACGCTGTTCGGCCTCGACATCCGCGCGGAGTCCCTTCCCGACGACCCCGCCGCCGAGGCGCGGGCGCTCTGGGCGCGCGGCGAGCGTGCCGCCGCGCTGAGCCTGCTGTACCGCGCGTCGCTCTCGCGCCTCGCGGTCGACGAGGGGTTCGTCCTCGGTCCCGCCGCGACGGAAGGGGACTGCGTGAGGCTGGTCGAGCGTCGTTTCCCCCCCGCGCTCGCGGGGTTCTTCCGCCGCCTGACGCGCGCGTGGCAGGCCACCGCCTACGCCCACCGGCCGCCGGACGACGCGGAAGCGGACGCGCTCCTGGGCGAGTGGGGCACGCACTTCGGGGCGGCGTCGTGACGCGCGCGCGCGCGGCGTGGATCGGGTTCGGCGTCGTCGCGCTGCTGACGGTCGTCTTCTTCCTCTGCTTCGAGTTCGTCGAGGAGAACGTCGATCGCCCGTACGGCCCCCAGGCGCGTCGCAACCCGCTCCTCGCGGCGGAGCGCCTCGCCGTGCGCCTGGGCGTCCCCGCGCGATCGGTCGTGCGCCTCGAGGAGGTCCCCCCCGTCGGAGAGGTCGTCGTCTTCGCGGACGACCGGCGGCTGCGCACCCGCTCCGAAGCGCGACGGGTCGTGGAGTGGATCGGGCTCGGCGGCCGCGCGATCGTCGTCGCGCCGTTCGCGGCGGTGGACGGGGAGGCGGTCGACCCGCTCCTGAACGCGCTCGGGTTCGAGGTCGTCGAGCCCGACGATACACGGTTCGGCTACCTGCGCCTGGTGCTTCCCGGCGACGCGACTCCGTTGTTCCTGCGTTACTTCGGCCGCGTGCGCCTCCTCCCCGTCGACGAGGCGGAGCTCTTCGAGGCGGAGGTCCTTCAGCCCCGGCGGGCGGAAGGGGCGTCGGACGCGCAGGCGGCGAAAGTCGAGGAGCTGCTCGATCGCCTTCGCCGGGAGCGGGAGGGCGAGGACGACGACGACCCCGCCGAGTACCCGGCGGGCCCTTCCCCCGCGGCGGACGACGACGTCGGCGAGTTCGCCACGATCGCGCGCGTCACCGTCGGGAAGGGCTCGGCCGTCGTCCTCAGCGACGCCGACTTCCTCGCGAACGCCGAGATCGGAGCCCTCGATCACGCCCGTGCCGCGTGGCGCCTCCTCACCCTGGACGGCCCTCCGAGCGGGATCGTGTTCGTGCACGGCGCCTCCGAGCCCCGGTT
Source organism: Candidatus Polarisedimenticolaceae bacterium (assembly GCA_036376135.1). Taxonomy (NCBI): domain Bacteria; kingdom Pseudomonadati; phylum Acidobacteriota; class Candidatus Polarisedimenticolia; order Candidatus Polarisedimenticolales; family Candidatus Polarisedimenticolaceae; species Candidatus Polarisedimenticolaceae bacterium. The sequence continues at coordinate 49,859 of DASVAW010000119.1, forward strand.
CTTCTCCAGGGTCGCGGGGGCGGTGTGGCCGGGCCTGCTCGCCTCGGCGATCCTCCTCGGCGCCCTCGCGTGGCGCGAGGGGCGGCGCTTCGGCCCCGCCGAGCCGGAAGCCCCGCTCGTCCGCCGCCGCCTGATGGAGCACGTCGAGGCGACGGGGAGGTTCCACTGGCGTCGCGGCGACGCCGAGCTCCTCCTCGGCGGCGCGCGCCGTGCGATCGCGGCGAGGCTCCAGCGTCGCCGCCCGCACCTCGCCGACCAGCCGCTCGAGCGGCGCGTCGCCGCGCTCGCGGAGCTGTCGGGGCACTCCCCGGCCGAAGTCGAACACGCCCTCACGCCGGGGTCCCCCGGCGGTTCCGACGCCTTCACCCGCGTCGTCCGCACCCTCGAAGCGATCCGGAGGCATCTGTGACCGAGCCGAACGACTCCATCACCCACGCCGTGGAGGTCGCCCGCCGCCTTCGCGAGTCCGTCTCCCGCGCCGTCGTCGGCCAGGCGACGCTCCTCGACGAGGTGCTCGCGGGGTTCCTCGCCTCGGGGCACGTCCTGCTCGAAGGGGTCCCCGGTCTCGGCAAGACCCTGACGGTGCTCGCCCTGGCGAAGGCGTTCGGCGGGAAGTTCTCGCGCATCCAGTTCACCCCCGACCTGATGCCCGCGGACGTCGTCGGCCACGCGATCTACGAGCCCCAGACCGGGCAGTTCCGCACGCGCCAGGGCCCGGCGTTCACGAACCTCCTCCTCGCCGACGAGATCAACCGCGCCCCCGCGAAGACGCAGTCGGCGCTCCTCGAGGTGATGCAGGAGCGGCAGATCACGATCGAGGGGCAGTCGTTCCCCCTCGCCCCGCCCTTCATGACGCTCGCGACGCAGAACCCGATCGAGCTCGAGGGGACCTACCCGCTCCCCGAGGCGCAGCTCGACCGGTTCCTGCTCAAGGTCCGCATCCAGCACCCGGGCGAGGCCGAGGAGATCGCCATCGTCGAGGCGGCGACGCGCGGCCACGTGGGAGACCGCCTCGACGTCTCCACGGTCGAGACCGTCGCCGACGCCGCCCAGGTCGTCGAGGCGCAGCGTGTCGCCGCGCGACTGCTCGTGGACGCGCGCGTCCTCGGGTACGCGACCCGCCTCGCCCGCGCCACGCGCACCTGGCCGGGGGTCGCGATGGGCGCCGGCCCGCGGGGCTCGATCTCCCTCGTGCGCGCCGCCCGCGCCGTGGCCCTCCTCGATGGGCGCGACTTCGTCACCCCCGACGACGTGAAGGCGATCGCGCTCCCGGCGCTTCGCCACCGGATCACCCTCGCTCCCGACCTCGAGATCGAGGGGCGCCACCCCGACGACGTCCTGCGCGCCGTCCTCGAGTCGGTCGAGGCCCCGCGCGCGTGACCCCGTCGCGCCGCCTCGCGTGGGTCCTCGCGGCGTGGGCCGCGGCCGGGTTCCTCCTTCCGGTCGGTCCCTTCGTGCTCCCGGTGTGGGCGTACGCGGGCCTCGCGATCTTCGGCCTTCTGGGGATCGATGCGATCCTCGGCTCCCGACGGCGGACGCCGACGCTCACGCGGAAGGTGCAGGACGCGTTGCCGCTCGGCGATCCGTCGGAGGTCGTGCTCCACCTCGCGCACGAGGGGAGTCGCCCGCTCGCCGTCGAGGTGTTCGATCACCCGCCCGAAGCGTTGAGCACGGACGGGCTTCCCCTGCACGTGACGGTCCGTCCCGAAACGCCGGCCGAAGTCCGCTACCGCGTCACCCCGACCGCGCGCGGCTCGATGCGCTTCGACCGGGCATGGGTTCGATTCCCGTCGCCTCTGGGGCTGTGGGAGTGCCGCCGTCGCGCGGGCGCGGAGCACACGATCCGGGTCTTCCCGAACTTCCGGAAGGCGGCGCGCTGGTCGCTCTACGCGGTCGACAACCACGCGAGCCGGCTGGGAGTGCGCCTGCGCCCGCGTCGCGGCGAGGGAACCGAGCTGCGTGAGCTCCGGGAATACCGCGAAGGCGACGCGATCCGGCAGATCGACTGGAAGGCGACCTCACGGCTGCGCCGGCCCATCTCGCGGGAGTACCAGGCGGAGCGCGACCAGCAGGTGGTGTTCCTCCTCGACTGCGGCCGGACGATGCGTGCCGTCGACGACGGCGCGGCGCACTTCGATCATGCGCTCAACGCGGTCCTCCTGCTCGGTTACGTCGCCCTGAGGCAGGGGGACGCCGTGGGCCTTCTCGCGTTCGGCTCGACCCCGCGCTGGCTCGAGCCGGTGCGCGGCCCCGGCGGGATGAAGACGCTCCTGGAGGCGGTCTACGACCTCGAGACGGCGCCGCAGGCGTCGGACTACGCCGTGGCGGTCGCCGACCTGCTCGCACGGCAGCGCCGGCGCGCGCTCGTCGTCGTGATCTCCAACCTCGGCGACGGGGAGGGGTTCGAGGTCGCGGCGCCCCTGCAGACCCTGCGACGCAAGCACCTCGTCGTGCTGGGCTCGCTGCGCGAGGCGGCGCTCGATCGCGCGCTCGCGGCGCCGGTGGCGGGGTTCGACGCGGCGCTGCGGATCGCCTCGACCCACCGTTTCCTCGAGGCCCGCGAGCGCGCGCACCGCGGCTTCCAGTCGCGCGGCATCCACGTGCTCGATTGCCCGCCGTCGGAGCTGCCGCCGGCGCTGGTCAATCGCTACCTCGACATCAAGCGGGCTGGGACGCTGTAAATAGGGACAGGAACCTATTTCCGACCTCCGGTCGGCCATCGGCAGACCTCGCGGTCATAGGAGACGACGTCCGAAGCCAAGTCTCCTTCGCCGAGACAGATCTCCTTCGTGGCGGAACCCCAACGCTCGCGGCTGGTCGGGAGCAGCGGGGTGTAGTCCCGTTCCAGCTCGCCATCGCATCCCGGGCTCACCAGAACGACGCCGAGACCATCTGAGAAATAGAGAACGGAGCGCCCCCACCCATCGAGGATGGGACCGACAGCGTCCTTCGATGCAGGATCGACGGCCGTGGCGATCCGCTCGAACGGAACCAATCGTCCCCCGCTGTCGGGATAACGATCGCCTCGGCGCAGTTTCTCGGAGGCCGTGACAACCGCCCGGCGGATCGCCGCGTACGTTCGTTCGACATCCGCATCATCGAACGAGGCGCAGCCGTCCACCGCTGCGCCGGCGCAGAGCGCAGGGTTCGTTTCGACCTCCGCGAGGCGACGGTCAACGCATTCCGAAGGACTGCCACTCTGCGCGAAGCCGTACACGTCGATGTCGACGTCGCAACCGAGGGTGGAGCAGATCCGATCGCAGTAGTCGCGCGGAAGCTCGACCGACCGCTCTTCGCCCGCGACCCACTCGTCGGCTCCAGGCCACGGAAGCGACAGGAACACCTCCCCGGAGCGGTCGCCGGCGCGACGAAGGTCGATCGCCTCGGTTTCATCGGAACGTCGCAGACTCGTTCCCGACCCGTTGACCAGGACCAGCCGTCTCGTCGCGTCGATTCGCGCGCGAATGCCCTCCTCGGTATTGCACGATTCCACGACGACGGGTTCGCGACCGGGATCGGCCACTAGGAAGCGACGGAGCGACTCCGACTCGCCGACGGTGATGCGGAAGGCTGCGCCGTTGCGCTCGTTGCCTTGCTTGTCGACCAGAGTGGGGCGCACGGAATAGGTGCCGGGCGCTACCTTCGAGGCGTCCCACGCCCCTTCTTTCCCTGAGTCGAAGACGACCGCGATCCCCTCGGTGCCCTCGGAGCCGGTCAGCGCCAGCGATCGGATGCGCAGCGGGCAGGGAACTTGCGGACAACCGTCCGACGCCGTCCACGTGCGACCTGGCGACGCGTGGACGACCGTGGCGAAGCATCCGATCAGCAGGCCTGTGAGAGCAGCCCCCAACGTGTTCTGAACGTTCCCGTTGCGGGCAGCGCGCCGACCGAGACGATGCAGCACCGCCGCCACGACCATCGCCACGCCGGTCGCGAGCAGAACCCAGCCGGTGAAGCGCGGCCCCCGGATCGCCAGCGTGAGCGCGGCGGCAACGATCATCGTGACGCCCAACGCATCGGCGAGCCGCTTTCCCCGATCTCCCCGGCGTCGAATCCAGATGAGGACGTACCCGACACCGATACCGACCGCCGCGGGGTAGAGGGTCTCTACGAGATCCATGGGCACCGCCCTCCCGTCCGATTGCCCGGGAGTGTAGCGCCGAGTCGTTAATTGGTGCCTGTCCCTATTTTTCGATGCGGACGCCGCGGCGCTGCATCGCCTCGGACAAGACGGCGGCGATCTTCCTGGGGTTGCCGAGCAGGCGCGGCACCTCGATCACGACCCCCTCGGAGATGGAAAGCGTCAACCCCGGCCGCAGGGCGATCGCGATCTGCGTGAGATCGTCGAGGCGCACGGCGATCACCCGGCCGAGGAGGTCGCACGACGCCACGTGCGTCTCCGTCAACACGAGCCGCCGCCGCCACGCCTCGAAGAGCGCCCAGATGCAAAGGAGCGGCGCGCCGTAGCCGTAGATCTTGAGGACCCCCGGCCACGTCGCCGCGAACGCCCCCCAGATCGTGATCGCCCCGAGCACGGACAGCCCGATGCGAAGCCACCACGGGTAACGCCAGATCCTCACGGGAGTGCCGAGATCTTCCGGGATTCGCATCAGTCGAGACTCTTCTTGAACCGCAGCGCGGCGAGCGACACGACGAGGACGCCGAAGCCGGCGAGGGCCAACGCTTCCGGCCACAACACGTCGAACCCCGACCCCTTGAGGAAGACCCCGCGGATCACGTTGTTGAAGTAACGCAGCGGGATCCCGTACGTCGCCAGCTGCATGGGCCTCGGCATGTTCTCGATCGGGAAGATCAGCCCCGACAGGTAGATCATCGGGACCATCAGCAGGAAGGTCGCCGTCATCATCGCCTGCTGCTGCGTGCGGACGAGGGTCGAGACGAACACCCCGAGGCCCAGCGTCGTCGGCAGGAACAGGACCGTGAACAGCAGCAGCGTCCCCAGCGACCCGCGCATCGGCACGCCGAACAGCACACGCGCCAGGGTCGTGACGAGCACCGTGACCACGAGTCCGATCACGAAGAACGGGACGAGCTTCCCGACGATGAGCTGCCACGGGCGCACGGGGGTCACGATCAGCTGCTCGAGCGTGCCGATCTCCTTCTCGCGAACGACGGCCATCGACGGGAGGATCAGGGTCACGAGCATCAGCACCATCGCGAGGATCGCGGGGACGTAGAACCACCGGCTCAGCAGGTCGGGGTTGTACCAGACCCGCGGGACGAGCGTGATCCCTTTCAACGTCCTCGCCTGCGCGGCGACGCCCGCTTCCCCGACGATCCGGCCGGCGTATCCCATCCCGATCACCCCGGAGATCGAGTCGGTGCCGTCGGCGAGGACCTGGACGTCCGCCGTGCGCCCCGTCGCGAGGTCGGAGCCGAAGTTCGCGCCGATCACCAGGCCGATCTGCGCGCGCCCTTCCGACAGCCACCGGTCCACCCCGCCGATCTCGGGCTCGACGCCGACGAGCTCGAAGTACCCCGACCCGGTGAAGCGGTCGACGAGCTCGCGGCTCGCGGAGCTCTGGTCGCGGTCGACCAGCACGAACGGGATGTCGCGGACGTCGAGGTTCGCGGCGAAGCCGAGGGCGAGCAGCTGCACGAGCGGGCCGACGATCATCGCCGGGATCATCTTCTTGTCGCGGCGGAGCTGCTGGAACTCCTTCACGATGACGCGCCAGAGGACCTGCATCTTCAGTTCCCCCGCTTGACGAGGCGCACCCACGCGAGGGTCAGGATGATCGTCGCGTAGGCGGCGAGGAAGAGGACGTCCTCGAGGTAGGGTCCGAGCCCCTCCCCCTTGAGGATGATCCCGCGCAGCGCGATCAGGTAATAACGAGCGGGGACGGCGTAGGTCACCCACTGCAGCGGCTCGGGCATCGAGCGGATCGGGAAGATGAACCCCGAGAGGAAAATCGCGGGAAGCATCGAGGAGATCGTGCCGACCTGGAACGCCATCGCCTGCGTGTCGGCGAGGCTCGACACGAAAAGACCCCAGCCGAGCGCGCCCAGCAGGTAGAGGAGGGTTACGGCGAACAGGTGCAGGTACGGTCCCTTGATCTCCACCCCGAAGAGAAGGCGCGCGGTCACGAGGATCACGATCGTCGCGAGCAGGGAGATCCCGAGGAACGGCAGGACCTTCCCGAGGATCAGCTGGCCGGGGCGCAGCGCCGTCACCCGCAGCTGCTCCATCGTGCCTCGCTCCTTCTCGCGAACGACGGAGAGGGCCATCGAGACGACGGCGGTGAGCATCAGGATGAAGCCGATGAGGCCGGGCACGAGGAACTGCGTCGACTCGAGGTCGGGGTTGTACCAGACGCGCGGCCGATACTCGATCGGGACCTGCGTCCCGGGGGCGCCCTCGCCGTACCGCTCGACCCGGATCGCGCGGTTGCGCGACTCGACGACCCCCTGCGCGTACCCGAGGAGGGTCGTCGCGGTCTGGGAGTCGGTCCCGTCCACGAGCATCTGCACGGGGGCGTTCCGCCCGCTCTCGAGGTCGTCGCCGAACCCCTCGGGAATCACCAGGATCGCCTTGGCGCGGCGACGCTCGGTGACCCGCTCGAGGTCGGCTCCGGCCGGGAGGTCCACGGCGAGGTCGAAGTAGGTCGACCGGACGAAGGCGTCCACGAGCGCGCGGCTCGCCCGCGTCTTGTCGTTGTCCTGCACCGCGAGCGCGACGTGCTTGACGTCGAAGTTCAGGGCGTATCCGTAGAGCAGGAGCATCATCGCCGGGACGCCGACGAGCATCGCGAGGCTCAGGGGGTCGCGCCGGATCTGGCGGAGCTCCTTCAGGGCGACGGCGAGGATCTTCTTCACCGCTTCGCCTCCTCCGCCTCGACGGAGTGGATGAACACGTCCTCGAGGGACGGGACGATCCGCTCCGCGCGCGCGGGGCCGAGCCCCGCGCCTTCGAGGGCCGTCACGAGCAGCGGGGCCGACGCGGTCGGGTCCTCCACGACGACGTGCAGCCGCGTCCCGAACATCGACGCCTCGAGGACGCTCGGGTGCCGCTCGAGCAGGTCGAGGGCGTCGAGGGGCCTCGCGGAGGCGACCTCGAGGATCGCGCGACCGGCGAAGACCTCCTTCAGCTCCGCGACGGTCCCGAGGGCGACCCTCCGGCCGGCGTGGATCAGGGCGATCCGATGGCAGTGCTCGGCCTCGTCGAGGTAGTGCGTCGTGACGACGACGGTCACGCCTTCGCTCGAGAGGGCGTCGATCCGCTCCCAGAAGCGACGGCGGGAGATCGGGTCGACGCCTCCGGTGGGCTCGTCGAGGAAGACCACGCGCGGCGCGTGCATCATCGAGCAGACCAGCGCGAGGCGTTGTTTCCACCCGGCGGAGAGCGCCTTCGTTGCCGCGTCGTCCTTCCCCGCCAGCTCCGCGCTCTCGATCGCCCACCCCACGCGCTCGCGCAGCGCCTTGCCGTGCAGACCGTAGATCCCCCCGTAGAACTCGAGGTTCTGGCGCACGGTCAGGTCGTCGTAGAGGCTGAACCGCTGGGTCATGTACCCGATGCGGTGCTTGACCGCCTCGGGGTCGTTCGCGACGTCCACGTCGAGAACGCGGATGGAACCGGAGGTCGGCCGCATCAGCCCGCACAACATCCGGATCGTCGTCGACTTCCCGGCGCCGTTGCTCCCGAGCAGCCCGAAGATCTCCCCGGGGCGCACGTCGAGGTCGACGGCGTCGACGGCGGTGAACGCCCCGAAGCGCTTGGTCAGCGCGCGGGTCTCGATCGCGGCCTCCACCTCAGCGCCCCACGGCGCGGGCGAGGCGGGCCGACGCGACGCGCCACGCCGCCAGCGCCTCGGCGCGATCGAGACGCGCGCGCTGCAGCGCGACTTCGGCGTCGAGGCGCTCGGCGTTGGTCGCCACTCCCTCGAGGTAACGGTCCCGCACGATCCGCTCGGCCTCGGCCGCAGCCGCTTCCGCGCGCGTGGCGACCTCCGCGCCCCGGCGGGCGGCGTCGACGCCCAACCGCCGGGCGGTGACGTCGAGGCGGACGCGGCGGTCGAAGTCGTCGAGCTGATGGGCCACGCTTTCCGCCTCCGAGCGGTACCGCGTCGCCGCGGCTTTCGATCGCCCGCCGTCGTAGGCCTGGAAGCTCGCGCGCAGGGACACGTCCCAGGAGTCTTCCCATCCGTCCTGCACCGGGACGATCCGGCGGTTCGGGTCGTTGTAGTCGTACCCCGCGGCCGCCGTGAGTTGCGGCAGGCGCGAGGCGCGCTCGACGTCGGCCTGCTTCTCGAGGGCGCGCCGGCGGGCGTCGAGGGACTTCCGCTCCGGACGGGCCGCGAGCGCCGCCTCGACGAGGGTCTCGAGCGGCTCCGGTTGAGCCGCGGCGCCGTCGAGCGGCTCGGTGGGCTCGATCGGCGTGCCGGGAGGAAGGTCCGCCAGCCGCGCGAGGTTCGCCTCCGCGACGGCGGCGGCGTTTTCCGCCTGGACGCGCGCGAGCTCGGACTGGTCGCGCTCGGCCTGCACGGTCAGCGGCTCGCTGCGCGGCGCCAGGCCCAGCGATTCGCGGTGGCGCGCGTCGGCGAGGTGCTGCTCGTACGCGGCGAGCGAGAGCGTGAGGACGCGCACCCTCTCCCGGGCGGTGACGAGCTCCCAAAACGCCTCGGTCGTCTCGTAGACGAGGTCGAGGGTCCCGGTCGCGACCTCCCCCGTCGCGGCGTCGCGACGGTGCTCCGCGGCCTCCCGCTGGCCGGTGAGCCGGCCGCCGGTGTACAGCGGCACCGAGGTCTGCGCGCGCAGCACGACGTTGTCCGGGATGTTCGGGAAGATCACCTCGAGGCTTCCGTCGGGTTGCGGCACCGCGTACTCGGGGACGTTCGACTGCCGGGTGTACCCCGCCTGCAGGTCGACTCCGGGCCGGCGCGCGGCGCGGGTCTCGTCCACCGAGGCGGACGCCGCGGCCTCGAGGGCGCGAAGCCGCGCGAGCTCCGGAGCGGCCGCCTTCGCGCGCTCGAGCGCCTCCGGGAGCGACAACGCCATCGCGAGCGTCACGGCGAGCATCAGCCGACCTCCTTCCGCCCCGCGCTCACGCGGGCGACGAACACGTCCTCGAGCGAGGGGACGACGACGCGCGCCGAGTCGACCTCGACCTGCGCGGCCCGCAGGAGCGATTCCAGGCGCGCCAGCTCGCCGGCCGAGCCCTCCGGCGACACGCCGGGAAGGGTCGCGTGCACGCGCTCGCCGAACAGCAGGACCCCCGCGACGCCCGGCGCCTGCTGGAGGATCTCCTTCGCGCGGCGGACTGGATGCGCGACGAACTCGAGCATCGTTCCCGGTTCGCCGCGACGCAGGCTCTCGGGGGAGTCGAGCGCCAGGAACCGTCCGCGGTCCATCAAGGCGACCCGAGAGCACCGCTCGGCCTCGTCGAGGTAGGGAGTCGTCACCAGGATCGTCATCCCCTCCCGCCGGAGCTTCGCGAGGATCCTCCAGAAGTCGCGGCGCGAGACCGGGTCCACCCCGGTCGTCGGCTCGTCGAGGACGAGCAGGCGCGGCGTGTGGATGAGGGTGCAGGCGAGCGCGAGCTTCTGCTTCATCCCTCCGGACAGGCGGTCCGCGAGGCGCTCGCGAAACGGAGTCATGCGCAGCAGGTCGAGAAGCTCGTCCCGGCGGGCCTTCCACCCTCCCACGCCGTGCACGCGCGCGAAGAAGGCGATGTTCTCGTCGACCGAGAGGTCCCCGTAGAGGGAGAACCGCTGGGCGAGGTAACCGACCTTGCTGGACAGCTGCCGCCGCTCGCGCACCGGCTCGTGCCCGCAGGTCCGCACGGTCCCGCCGTCGATCGCGTGCAGCCCCAGGATCGCGCGCAGTGTCGAGGACTTCCCGGCGCCGTCGGGGCCGATGAGCCCGAACATCTCCCCGGGCTCGACCTCGAACGAAGCGCCGTCCACCGCGACCAGGGCCTCGAAGCGCTTCACGAGCCCCTCGACGACGATTTCGGCCGGGGCCCTCATCGGCTCCCCGCCGCCAGGCGGGCCTCCGCGGGCATTCCCGGCTTGAACAACCCGTCGGCGTTCTCGAGGGCGATCTTGACCTTGTAGACGAGCTTCTCCCGCTCCTTGCGGGTCTGCACGTTCTTCGGCGTGAACTCCGCCGTCGACGCGACGTAGGTGATCTTCCCCTCGCGCTTCGCGCCGTCGTCCGTCACGACCGAGGCGGGGTCGCCGAGCTTCACGCGCGGGAGGTCCTCGCCGCCGACGTAGACGGTGAGCCACGGCTCGCGGAGGTTCGTCAGGACGGCGATCGCCCCCCCGACCTGCAGCCACTCCCCCGGCTCGGTGAGCTTTTCGGTCACCATCGCGTCGAGGGGGCTCAGGACCGTGGCGTCGGAGATCTGGCGCTCCAGGAACGCGATCCGCGCATCGACGCCGTCGAGTTTGGCCTTCGCGGACTGGATCTCCTCGGGACGGAATCCGGACTCCGCGCGCTTGAGCGACTGCACCGCCGCGGCGAGCCGCGCCGCGAGCTGGTCCCGGCGTCCGCGTGCGTCGTCGAGGGATTTCGCCGTTCCCGAGCCGCGATCGAACAATCCCTGCATCCGGTCGAAGTCCTTCTGCGCGGCATCGAGATCCGCCGCGAGCGCGTCGCGCTGCGCGCGCAGCTCCGCCTTGTCCTCCTCGCGGTACCCCGCGCGGCGCAGGCGGTAGTCGGCCTCGGCCTGCGACCGCTCGGCGCGAAGCTGGTCGAGCTGGAGCCTCTGGTCCGAGGTTTCGATGCGGGCGAGCTCGGCGCCTTGCTTCACCACGTCGCCTTCGTCGAACGCGAGGGACTCGACGCGCCCCGCGATCTTCGTCGCGAGACGGACCTCGGTCGCCTCGACGTGCCCCGAGGCGAGGATCGGGCCGTCGGCGCTCCCGTCGTCGCAACCGGCGAGCGCGAGCGGGAACAGGGCCAGGAGGAGGGTTCTACGCATGGGACGACTCCTCGGCGGCGAGGCCGCGCAGGATGAGGGTCTCGAGATGGCGGACGTACGCATCGGGGTCGGGAGGAGGGCCGGCGTACGGCAGGCGCCCCTCCTGGAGGATGCGGTCGCGGAACGGAGCGACCAGGAAGAAGAAGATCATCGCGCCGAGGATCGACTGGTGGGTCAGCAGCGGGTCGACCGGGCGGAACTTGCCGTTGCGGACGCCGTCCGTGAGGATCTCGAAGAGCGTCCCCCAGACCACGCCGAACTTCGGGAGCAGGGTGTCGTCGAGGTGGCGGCCGTTGGAGAGGACCTCCCGAATCACCATCCTCGAGAGCGTGGGGCGATTGGTGTGCAGTTGACCGAAGATGCGGATGAACCGCCGGAGCTTCTCGTCGGCCGGAAGGACCTCCCCGCGCAGGGCGAGCACCGACTTGGCCACCGGCTCGAGGTCCCGGCGCAGCACTTCCTGGTACAGCCCGTCCTTCCCGTGGAAGTGGTAGCTGACCATGGCCTTGTTCACCCCGGCGGCGGCGCAGATGTCGTCGAGGCTCACGCCGTCGTACCCGTGCGCGGCGAAGAGGACCGCCGCGGCGTCGAGCAGGGCGTTTTGCGTCGCCTCGGGGTTTCGCTCCCCTTTGGTCCGTCCGGCGGGTTCGTTCACGGGCTCTCCTATCAACCAAACGGTTGGTTGATAACAATAACAGCGCTGTCAAGAGGGGGCTCGGAGAATGCCGACCGGCTTTTCGGTCCCTATATTCGCGACGTCATGTCCAGCCGCCCCGACCCCGCATACCAGGCCACGGCGGGGCTCGGCCCTCCCCTGCTGCCCCTGGTCGAGGGGCAGGCCGGGGTCGGTGCCGGCCCGACGCTGTTCTGCGTGAACCCCGCGACCGGGGAAGCGTTCGGCCACGTCGCCTGCGCGAACAGCGAGGAGATCGACCGCGCGGTGGAGTCGGCGGCCTTCGCCGCGAAGTTATGGCGCTCGGCCCCCTTCGAGGAACACGCGCGCGCCCTCAACCGGCTCGCGGAGCGCGTGCGCCTCGAAGCGGAGGAGATCGCGGGGCTCATCGCCCTCGAGCAGGGGAAGCCCTTCGTCGAGGCGCTGAACCTCGAGATCCTCCCCGCCCTCGATCACCTGCGGTTCCTCGCGAAACACGCGCGCGACCTGTTGCACGGCGAGCCGATCGACCCGCGCCACCCGCTGTACGCGCACAAGGACGCCTTCTACCTCTACGACCCCGTCGGCGTCGTCGCGCTCGTCACCTCCTCGCCCCTTCCCTTCGCGCAACCTCTCGTCCAGGCGGCGACCGCGCTCGTCCTGGGAAACGCCGTCGTGCTCAAGCCGAGCGAGCACACGCCGATGTGCGGCCTTCGCGTCGGACAGCTGTGCGTGGACTCGGGATTCCCCGCGGGGCTCGTCAACGTCGTGCCGGCATCCCGCGAGGACACGCTGCACCTGGTCTCCCACGAGCGCATCGACAAGGTCTTCGTCTCGGGCTCCCTCGAGGCGGGGCAGAACGTCATGGTCACCGCCGGCTGCGCCCCGCGCCCGGTGGTGCTCGCCCTGGGCGGCAAACACCCGGCGATCGTCGCCGCCGACGCCGACCTCGATCGCGCCGCGCGCGGGATCGTGTGGGGCGCCTTCGCCAACGCCGGCCAGAACTGCGGCGCCGTCGAGCGCTGCTACGTCGAGGAGGCCGTGGCCGCGCGCTTCATCGCGCGCGTCCTCGAGCTCGTCGACGCGCTTCGCATCGGCGACCCGCTCTCGAAGGAGGTCGAGATCGGGCCGATGGTGTCGGAGGATCGCCGGCAACACGTGCATGCCCACGTCGAGGACGCGGTGCGCCGCGGCGCGCGCCTGCTGCGCGGCGGGACCATGCCCGACGGGCCGGGGTTCTTCTACCCGCCGACGGTCGTGCTCGACCCTCCCGAGGACGCCCTGATCCTCAACGAGGAGACCTGCGGCCCCGCGCTCGCCGTCGTCGTCGTCCCGAACATCGAGCGCGCCCTGATGCTCGCGAACGAGAGCGAATACGCGATGACCGCGAGCGGATGGACGTCGTCGCCGGAGAACGGCGAGCGGATCGCGGCCGGCCTCGAGGCGGGTGTCGTCACGATCAACGACGTGTTGTACGCGTGGGGCGAGCCCGCGGCGTCGTGGTCGGGGTTCAAGCGCAGCGGCCTCGGTCAGGTCCACGGTCGCGCGGGGTTGCAGGAGATGGTCCGCCGCCGGTTCGTGTCGTTCGACGCGGAGCCGGGTCTCTCGCCGCTGTTCGCATTCCCCTACGACGAGCCCGCCGACCACATGGCGCGCACCGCTCTCGCCGCGATGCACGCGCCGACCAAGCGCAAGCGCTTCTTCGGGGTGCTGCGCCTGGTGCGCAACGCTCGCTTCCGCGAGCGGGTGAACTGGAAGTCGTTCCTGCTGGGGCGCAAGCGGCAGAAGTAGGGGTCGGGCGTAACCGGTTAACCAGTCTTGGGAGCGCCCTCACACCGCGAAGCCGAACCCCATCAGACTCCAGAGCACGAAGCTGAGCGTGCCGAGGTCTCGTTTCTCGCGCAGGGAGACGCAACTCACCGATGCGGCCGTGCTCGGCACCTTGCCGACCGTCAGATCCGTGAGCCCTCGGATCGCCGCCAGAACCTCCTCGCTGTCGGTGTCGGGACCCGGTGCGACCCAAACCGTGGTCGCCAGATCTTCGCGGACCAGGAATCCGGTCGCGCCATCGAAGGACTCGGGGACCGGCCCCATCCCCTTGCGCGGGGCTTGGGGGGTCTTCGGAACCCGTCGCAGTCCCCACGCGATGACCGAGGCCTCCGATGATGGGCCGCAGGAACCGCCCTGCGGTGGGATTCGTCGGTGCGCCAACCAGGCGACCAGTTTCTCGCCCGTCGCCATCGCTTCTGGAGACGTTGCAGCAATGAGCACTCCCGGTACGGGGTTCTTGAGATGAAGCGGCCGGGGTTCGTCGTCGGCATCGGTGGTCGCCTGCAAGGTCGAGCCGGCCGGGTTCTTTCCCCCGCCGCCTGCTGCCGCGCTCGGCCCGGCCGGTAGGGCGCAGTCCTCCGCTCTCGCACACTTGACGATCGTCCCTCCGTCGAACCGCATCAGCCCAAGGCCGGCCGGGGCACGAAAACTCCCGCCGAACATCGCGCTCCACTCGATCGACCGACCTTGCAGCTCCGGGGAAGCTCGAACGTCCGTGCACCTGTAGAGGAGCATCGACGCGACAAAACGCATCTCTGCGATGTTCCCTTTCCTGTTGGCGGGACTGGCGGACGGCGCCACGTACGGCCCGTTCAAGACGACGATCGATTCGATCTCCGGGACTGAAGGCTCCGTGGAAAGGGGCTCGGTATCTCGAGCGCTCGTGGACATGGAGAGACCGACCGAAGCGAGAATCGCCATCGACCCGATTCTCGCAACAGCCAGGCTACGTGGGCTGATCGGTGCAGGGCCAGTCGAAACTCGGCACGACGATTCGCACGCGCTTCGACCGCTCGGTGGCGCCTTCCTCATCCTGACCTCTCGCGCATCGGTAGCTGGCTCCGACCTACCAGCGTGGCAAGAAGGATCCCCGTCAGGACCATCGACGCATCTCCCAGAGCTTCGCTGACACCGACGGCCAAGCGAGCGTCGGCGAACGCCGTGGAGAGGAACTCCATCGTCGTGGCCACGACCAGCAAGGGCAAAGCGCCGCGCCGGCCTATCCAAGCCAGCACACTAGAAACGGCCAACCCGACGAGCGCGACAAGGCCCGCGAGTGGGGCCAGACGCCCGGTCGGTAGAATCGATTCCGACACGGCCGTTGAGGGCCCAGGCACGGAAGTAGTGATGCGGGCAACGGCACCAGCGCCGGCACCGAGGATGATCACCCCCCACAGTGCCACGATCAGCAGCCGTGTTCGCATCGTCTCGGTCATCGAAGCCTCCCAACCGCCGCGCCGGCGATCCGAAGTCGGGAACCGACGCTCACGTCACCGGGCTCAGGTCTCCGCTCACCAATAAGCTCGAAGCTAGCTCACTCATCCACCCGATCGAACACCGGCAGCAGCGCCTTGAACACTTCGAGTACCGCCCGCCCGAACTCGGGCGACGCCACGAGATCCATCGACGCGGGGAGCTCCCAGCGGCGTCCCAGCTCCCACCACACCCCGCGCAGCGCGGTCTCGTGGAAGCTCCGCTGCCAATCCGACTGCGATTCGAAGACGAGTCGCGAGCCGTCCGGCCACGGGGCCGAGGCGTAGACCCTGAAGTACAGGTCCCCCGCGGCAGCCACCTCGGCGAGGCGGGCGCCGAGCCCCCCATGCCGCGCGCGAAACTCGAAGCGCCCAAAACCGGTCTGCGCGGCGTCCCATGCGAGTCGCGCGGCGACGTGGTCCGCGTGGACCCCCACGTTGAGCTGGGGGGCGGACTGGTACCCCTGCGCGAGGTGGGAAAGGGCGAGCCACGTGCAGAACGGCTGATAGGTCTTCGGCCAGTTGAGCTGCGGGAGGTGCGCGTGGAGGGGGGGCTCCCCCGGTGCCGCGAGGCCCTCGACCAGGTCCTCCCCCAGCGCCTCGAGGGCGGGGTGGAACCCGTCGAGGATCGCCCGCCGGCGCCGCTCCTTCTCCTGGATCGAGAAGACCTCGAACGCGGCGGCGGGAAGCCCGCGGAATCTCCGGTCCGGCTCGAACAACGAACCTGAGCTCACGCCCCAAGTGTATTGCGGGAGAGGGCCCGCGGTGGCAACCTAGGCGGCCCTCCGCCGTATTGGACGCGGGGGACCCCTACCGGGTCAATTTTTGGAGAAACCATGAACGTGCGGATGACCGCGCGGACCTCGGGTCTCGCCGCGGCCCTCCTCGTGCTCGTCGCCTTCCCGGCGGCGGCGCAGGATGTGGCCTCGTTCGAGAAGAACCTCACGGTCCACAAACTCGACAACGGATTGACGTTCCTGATCTACGAGCGCCCCGCCGCGCCCGTCGTCTCGTTCTTCACCCACGTGGACGCGGGCGGCGCGCAGGAGGTCCCGGGGATCACCGGCCTCGCGCACATGTTCGA
Source organism: Candidatus Polarisedimenticolaceae bacterium (assembly GCA_036376135.1). NCBI lineage: Bacteria > Pseudomonadati > Acidobacteriota > Candidatus Polarisedimenticolia > Candidatus Polarisedimenticolales > Candidatus Polarisedimenticolaceae > Candidatus Polarisedimenticolaceae bacterium. Next base: position 65,842 of record DASVAW010000119.1, read on the forward strand.
GCACATGGCATTCAAGGGCACGTCGCGGATCGGCACGACCGACGCCGTCGCCGAGAAGGCGGCCCTCGCCAAGGTCGACGAGGCGTACTTCGCCTACGACCGGGAGCGCCGGAAGCTCGGCGGCCCCGACGCCGAGAAGCTCAAGGGCCTCGAGAAGGCCTGGAAGGACGCTCAGGAAGAGGCCGGGAAGTTCATCAAGGTGAACGAGTTCGGCGAGATCATCGACCGCGAGGGCGGCACCGGGCTCAACGCCTTCACCAACTCCGACGAGACCGGATACTTCTTCTCGCTTCCGGCCAACAAGGTCGAGTTGTGGTGCTACCTCGAGTCCGAGCGGTTCCTCGACCCCGTCTTCCGCGAGTTCTACAAGGAGCGGGACGTGGTGATGGAGGAGCGGCGGCTGCGCACGGAGAGCAACCCGATCGGCCGCATGATCGAGCAGTTCGGAATGGTGGCGTTTTCGTCCCACCCGTACAAGCAGCCGGTCGTCGGGTACATGAGCGACCTGATGTCGTTCTCGGTGCAGGACG
>DASVAW010000120.1 GCA_036376135.1 Candidatus Polarisedimenticolaceae bacterium
GCGCGGGGTGCGGCCGCACCTGATCGACATTCGCGGCGTCCCCGGCCTCTTGCACCTCAAGACGGGGCTCGCCGATCTCGGCGACGGGAGGCTGATGGCCGTCGCCGCGCTCGCGGAGGAGCCGGCCATCCGCCGGTTCGAGCTGGTGCTCGTGCCGGAGGAGGACCACTACGCCGCGAACGCCGTGCGCGTGAACGACCGCGTCCTTCTCGCCGCCGGGTTCCCCGTCCTCGAGCTCCGGCTGCGCCGCCTGGGTTACGACGTGGTTCCGCTCGGGATGTCCGAGTTCCGCAAGATGGACGGCGGGTTGAGCTGCCTGTCGCTCAGGTGGTGAGCCGGCGTCGTACGGCTTCCGGATCGAGCCCCACCACCACCGTCTTGTCCTGGCTCGTCTCCCCGCCGACGATCTCGATCGAGCCCTTCGGCAGATCGAGCGCCTTCGCGAGGAGCTTGACCACGGCGTCATTGGCCTTCCCCTTCTCGGGAGGGGCGGTGACGGATACCTTCAGGGCGCCCGCATGTACCCCCGTGATCGCGTCCTTCCTCGCCTTGGGGTGCACGCGCAGCCGCAGGCGCGTGCCGCCGGGGACGGGGACGAGGTCGAGGGAGTCGGTCACGGGCGAAGTCTAGGCTAGACTCGCGGGCAACCGTGAAGGCCCCGAACACGACCGCCCCGATCCGGTACGCCGGTTTCTACCTCCTCGTCGCGGGGATGTGGATCGTCTTCTCGGACCGGGTCCTCTCCGCGGTCGCGCCCGACCTTTCTTCGTTCGCCTACTTCCAGACGCTGAAGGGGCTGTTCTTCGTCGTCGCCACCGCCGCGATCCTCTACACCCTGTTGCGCCGCCACCGCGCCAGCCTCGACGAGGAGATCGCCTCGCGCCTTCGCTCCGAGGCGGCCGCGCGGGACGTCCAGGAGCGGTTCCGCCAGGCGCAGAAGATGGAGGCGATCGGACAGCTCGCGGGTGGGGTCGCCCACGACTTCAACAACCTGCTCGTCGTGATCCAGGGGCGCGTCGAGATGTTGCGGCGGCACCGGGACCTTCCGCCGGCGCTGCGGGACTCCTGCGACGAGATCACCCGCGCCGCGGAGCGGGCGAGCGGGCTGACCCGGCAGCTGCTCCTGTTCAGCCGGCGGCAGGTGATGCAGCTGCGCGACGTGGACCTCAACGCGGTGGTCGCCGACACGACGAAGCTGCTGAGGAGGATCCTCGGAGAGGACATCGAGCTGCACGTGCGGTGCGCGGAGGAGAAGCTCCCGATCCACGCCGATCCCGGGATGATCGAGCAGGTGCTCCTCAACCTCGCGGTGAACGCGCGCGACGCGATGCCCGGAGGGGGGAGCCTCGTCGTCGCCACCTCGCCCGCGGAGCGGGACGGGCGCGCGTTCGTCCGGCTCGACGTCACCGACGACGGAGCCGGCATCCCGCCCGAGATCGTTCCGAGGATCTTCGAGCCGTTCTTCACGACGAAGGAGGTCGGCAAGGGAACCGGGCTCGGGCTCGCGACGGTCTTCGGCATCGTCGAGGAGCACGGCGGGAGGATCGACGTGGACAGCGCGGTGGGGCGGGGGACCACCTTCCGCGTGTCGATCCCGCGGCACGAGCACGCGGAAGCCACGGCCCCGCCGGCCCCGCCGTCGGCGCCGCGCGGCGGGAGCGAGACGCTCCTGCTCGTCGAGGACGAGCCGTCGGTGCGCGCGATGATCGTCGACGTGCTGTCCCCGCTGGGCTACCGGGTCCTCCAGGCGTCGAACGGCGTCGAAGCCCTGGACCTCGCGCAGGCGCACGAGGGGGCGATCGACCTCGTCGTGACCGATCTCGTGATGCCGGGGGGCGTGACCGGGCTCGAGCTCGGCCGCCGGCTCGCGGCGTCCCGTCCGACGACCCGGATCGTCTACACGAGCGGATACAGCGCGGAGGTCGGCGAGGGGCTCGCGGAGCTCGTCGAGGGGGTCAACTTCCTGACGAAACCCTACTCCCCCCAGCGTCTGGCGCGCCTGGTCCGGGAACGGCTCGACGCCGGCTAGCCGGAGGTCTCCGGGAGGTGGCGCCGCTTCCACATCTCGTACAGCGGCGGGTAGACGAGCAGTTCCAGCGCGAACGACGTGACGAGCCCGCCGACCATCGGGGCGACGACGCGCTTCATCATGTCGGCGCCGGTGCCGTCGGAGAACATGATGGGGAGCAGTCCGATGAACGCCGCGGCGACGGTCATCATCTTCGGACGGATGCGCTTCACCGCCCCGTGCACGATCGCCTCGCGCAGGTCGCGGCGGGTGAGCATCGCGCCGCGCCGGACGGCGTCGTCGTAGGCAAGGTCGAGGAACAGGAGCATGAAGATGCCGGTCTCCGCGTCGAGACCCATCAGGGCGATCATCCCGACCCACGTGGCGATCGAGACGTTGTAGTCGAGGGCCCAGAGGAGCCAGACGGCGCCGACGAGGGAGAACGGGACGGCGGCGCCGACCATCAGCGTCTTCACGGCCGATTTCGTGTTCGCGTAGAGCAGGACGAAGATCAGGACCAGCGTGATCGGGATCACGACCTTCAGGCGCTCCCGAACCCGGAGCATGTTCTCGTACTGTCCGCTCCACTGGACCGAGGTCCCGGCGGGAAGGGCCACGCGCTCGGCCACCGCGGCTTTGGCGCGCTCGACGTACCCGCCCACGTCGGAGCCGGTCAGGTCGACGTACACGTACCCGGCGAGCAGGCCGTTTTCGTTCCGGATCATCGCCGGACCGGTCGTCAGCCTCAGGTCGGCGATCTGGCCGACGGGGATCTGCGCTCCCGAGGGGGTCGGGACGAGAACGCGCGACAGGGCGGCAACGTTGTCCCGGAGCTCCCGCGGGTAGCGGACCGAGACGCCGTACCGGCCGCGCCCCTCGACCGTCGTGGTGACGTTCTCGCCGCCGACGGCGGTCAGGATCGTCTCTTGGGCGTCGCGGATCGAGAGGCCGTAGCGGGCCAGGGCGTCGCGCTTCAGCTCGAAGTCGAGGAAATACCCCCCGGCCGTGCGCTCCGCGAAGACGCTGCGGGTTCCCGGGACGTCCCGCACCGCCGCCTCGATCTCCGCACCGACGCGCTCGATCGCCGCGAGATCGGAGCCGTAGATCTTGATGCCGACGGGGGTCCGGATCCCCGTGGTCAACATGTCGATCCGCGCCTTGATCGGCATCGTCCAGGCGTTGGTGACGCCGGGAAACTGCATCTTCGAGTCGAGCTCGGCGACGAGCGCCTCCCGGGTGAGCCCCTCGCGCCACTCCGACTTCGGCTTGAGGACGATCGTCGTCTCGAACATCGAGAACGGGGCGGGGTCGGTCGCCGTGTCGGCGCGGCCGGCCTTTCCGAAGACGCTCCGGACCTCCGGGATCCCGGCGAGGATCCGGTCCATGTGGCCGAGCATCCGCTCGGCCTCGGTGACCGAGAGACCGGGGAGAGTCGTCGGCATGTACAGCAGCGAGCCCTCGTCCAGCGGCGGCATGAACTCGTGGCCGAGGGAGAGGTAGACGGGGACGGTGCTCGCCAGGACGACGAGGGCCAGCACGATCGTCGTCTTCGGCCAGTCGAGGACGAGGCGGCAGACCGGCTCGTAGGCACGGATCAGGATCCGGCTGACGGGGTGGCGTTCCTCGGCGTGGTAGGTGCCGACGAGAAGGCCGTTCGCGGCCCAGGCGAGCGGCCTCGGCCGGAAGCGGAACGGCTCGATCCGGGCGAAGAGCATCCGCATCGCCGGATCGAGGGTGATCGCGAGGATCGCCGCGATCGCCATCGTGAGGTTCTTGGTCCAGGCGAGGGGGGTGAACAGGCGCCCTTCCTGGTCCACGAGGGTGAAGATCGGGAGGAAGGCCACCGCGATCACGAGCAGCGAGAAGAAGACCGACGGCCCGACCTCCTTGAGCGCCTCGAGGCGGACCGCGTGGAAGTCCCCCTTGCTTCCGGCAGCCTGCCAGTGGTGGATCTTGTTGTAGGCGTTCTCGACCTCGATGATCGCGCCGTCCACGAGCACGCCGATCGAGATCGCGATCCCGGCGAGCGACATGATGTTCGAGGTGATCCCCATGAAGTACATGGGGATGAACGCCAGCGCGACCGAGACCGGGATCGTGACGATCGGCACGATCGCCGAGGGGACGTGCCAGAGGAACAGCAGGATGACGAGGGAGACGATCACCATCGCCGCGATCAGCTCCTGCTTCAGCAGGGCGATCGCGCGCTCGATCAGGTCCGCGCGGTCGTAGACCGGGACGATCTCGACCCCTTCCGGAAGGGACGGCTTCACCTCTTCGAGCTTCGCCTTCACGCGGTCGATCACGTTGAGGGCGTTCTCCCCGTGGCGCATGACGACGATGCCGCCGACCGTGTCCCCCTTCCCGTCCAGGTCGGAGATGCCGCGTTTCATGTCGGGGCCGACCGCCACGCGCGCCACGTCGCGCACGCGCACCGGCACGCCCCCCGGGCCCGTCGCGACCACGATCTCGCCGAGGTCGCCGGTCGACCGCGCGTAGCCGCGCCCTCGGACCATCGTCTCGGCGCCGGCGATCTCGATGACGCGGCCGCCGACTTCCTCGTTCCCCTGGCGGACCGCCTCGGCGACCTGGAGGACGGAGACGCCCCGCGCCTGCATCGCCTCGGGGTCCACCGTCACCTGGTACTGCTTCTGGAAGCCGCCGATCGAGGCGACCTCGGCGACCCCCGGGACGCTCTGGAGCCAGTACCGCAGCGACCAGTCCTGGAAGGAGCGGAGCGACGCGAGGTCGTGTTTCCCCTCACGGTCGACCAGGGCGTACTGGTAGACCCAGCCCACCCCCGTCGCGTCGGGTCCGAGTTCGGTCGAGACCCCCTGCGGGAGCCGCGGCAGGATCTTGGAGAGGTACTCGAGGACGCGGCTGCGGGCCCAGTAGATGTCGGTGCCGTCCTCGAAGATCACGTAGACGTACGAGAAGCCGAAGTCCGAGAATCCCCGGATCGCCTTCACCTTGGGCGCGCCGAGCAGCGCCGACACGATCGGGTAGGTGACCTGGTCCTCGATCACGTCGGGGCTTCGGTCCCACTTCGAGAAGACGATGACCTGCGTGTCCGACAGGTCGGGGATCGCGTCGAGGGGAACGTTGCGCATCGCGTGGAACGCGAAGGCGACGGCGGCGGCCGTCAGCATCAGGACGAGGATGCGGTTCCTCGCCGAGAACTCGATGACCCTTCCGATCATGGGTGATGGGCCGTGGACTGCAGCGCCGCCCGTAGCTTGGACTCCGAGTCGACGAAGAACGTCCCGGCGGCGAGGACCTTCTCGCCCGCCTCGAGGCCGGAGACGACCTCCACGGCGTCGGGGAGCTCGAGCCCCGTCGTGATCGTGCGCGGCTCGAAGAGGCCGGGCTCGCGCTCGACGAAGACCACCTTGCGGGTCCCGGTGTCGACGACCGCGTCGGTGGGGACGCGCAGGCGCTCTCCGAGGTCGGCTTCGAGGACGACCTCCGCGAACATCCCGGGCCTGAGCGCGCCGTCGGCGTTGGGGAAGGCGACGCGTACCTGCGCCGCGCGCGTCGTCGCGTCGAGGGTGGGGTAGACCTTCTCGACCTTCCCCTCGAAGACCTGCCCCGGGAGGTACGCGAGGCTCATCCGCGCGCGCTGCCCCTCCTTCACGAAGGGGAGCTCGTGCTCGAAGACCGACGCGATGACCCAGACGCGGGAGAGATCGGAAAGCTCCAGGAGCGGCATCTCGCGGCTCACCCGCATCCCCTGGACGACGTCGCGCTTGAGGATCGTTCCGCCGATCGGGGCGTCGACGACGACGGTGCGCGAGGCCTTCCCGGTCGCGGCCAGCGCGTCGATCTGCGCCGGGGTCAGGTCGAGGAGCTCCAGGCGGCGGCGCGCGCTGTCCAACAGGTCCGCCCCCGTTCCCGAGACGGCGGGGAGGGGGCTCGTCGCCAGCCGCTCCTTCGCGCGCAGGGCGACGAGGAACTCCTGCTGCGCGGCGAGCAGCTCGGGGCTGTAGATCTCGAGGAGGGGCTGCCCCTTCACGACGACGGCGCCGACGGCGTCGGCCCACAACTTCTCCACGTAGCCGTCGATCTTGGTCGTCACCGTGCGCAGGCGCGTCTCGTCGGCGGCGACGCTCGCCGCGGCACGGACCTCGCGAACGAACGGCGCGGACACGACCTCCTCGCTCCGGGCGCCGATCCCCGCGAGCTTCGCGGAGGGGATCCGCACCTCGGCCCGATCGGCCGTCTCGTCCTCGGTTCCCATCCGCTCGGCCGAGACGGGAACGAGGTCCATCCCGCAGATCGGGCAGGAGCCGGGGCCGTCCTGGGTGATCTGCGGGTGCATCGGGCAGTGATACACGGGCTTCGGGGGCGCCTGCGTCCGCTCCGCGTCGATGGGGACGAGGTCCATGCCGCAGATCGGACAGGAGCCGGGCTTGTCCGAGGTGATCTGCGGGTGCATCGGGCAGTGGTAACGCGGCGCCGCTTGTTCCCCGGCGGGATCGTGCCCGCCGCCGTGATCGCGGTGCATCACGAGCCAGGCGGTCGTTCCGACGATCCCCGCGAAGACGGCGACCAGAAGCAGGACGACGAGGGGGCGCTTCATCGGGACACTCCGGGGCCGAGCCACGCGCGGCCGGTCAGCGGCTCGAGGGCGGCGAGGGCGGACCATCGCGCGCCGCGCTGGGTTTCGATCTCGATCGATTCGGTGTAGAGCCCCTCGACCTCGTCGAGGACGGAGGCGAAGTCGGCGCGGCCGTTGCGGTAGGCGGCCAGGGCTGCGTCGAACGCCGCCCGGCGCTGCGGGACGATCGCCTGCTCGAGGAGGCTCGTTCGGCGGGCCGCCTCGTCGATCCGGGCGGCGACGTCGCGCACCTCGGCGACGAGCGCCGCGCGCGCCGCGTCGACGTCGGCGTCGATCGCGTCCCTCTCCCGCTCGGCCTCGGCAACCGCGCGGGCCTGCTTGCGGTCGCGCCAGAGCGGCAGGCGCACGCCCACCATCCCCATGACCATGGACTCGAGGGGGCCGCGCTCGGTGTAGGCCCCCGAAGCCATCCAGTCGGGTTTCATCTCGAGGCGGGCCGCGTCGATCCGCGAGCTCTCTCGCGCGCTTTCGGAAGCCAGCCGCCGGAGCTCCGGCGCGTTCTCGAGCGCGGCCGCCTCCGCGGCGGTGGGGTCCCATGGGAGCTCGACGGGGGGGTCGAGGGCCGGGGCGAAGCGAGCCGGCCCGGTGCGGCCGAGGACGGCGCCCAGCGACGCTTCCGCGCGCCCCCGCTCCCCGTCGAGAGCGGCGAGGTCGATCTCGAGGCGCGAGAGCGCCGTGCCGGCCTTGAGCACGTCGGCGAGGGTTCCCTCGCCGTTCTCGAATCGCACGCGGGCGGCGTCGCGCGCCGCCTCGAGGAGCGGGCGCGAGCCCTCCACGATGGCGCGGGTGCGGTCGATGCGGTGAAGCTCGACGTAGGCGGTGAACACCCTTGCGCGCACCGTCGCGAGGATCGCCGCGGAGCTCTCGACCGCCACGCGCCGCTCGGCGAGGGCGAACTGCTCCCGGGCGTCGCGTTTGCCGCCGCCGGGAAACTCCTGCGTCCACGTCACCGTGGCGCCGGTGTCCATCGACTCTCCCCAGGTGATCCGGTCGAGCGACTCGTTCTCGTAGGTGAGCGACAGCAGCGGGTCCGGGAGGGCCTGGGCCTGCGGGGCGCGCTCGGCGGCCGCGGCGACGCGGTACTGGGCGGCGCGGATCGCGGGGGCGTTGGCCTCCGCCTCGGCGAGCAGGGCCGAAAGATCGAGGAGCGCCGCGAGGATCATCGCGCGGGCTCGCTTAGGTGGTCCCACGTGCGCAGGAATCCCCCGTGGTCGTGGGCGAAGGCCGCCGCCTTCGCGGCGTCGCCGAAGGCGACGAGGCTCGGCTCGCAGCGGTCGTAGACGGTCTTGAGACAGCATCCGCGCTCGTCGGTCGGTGGGTTGGTCCCCGCGGGGTGCGCGCACGGGTGCGCGTCCGACCCCTCGACGTAGAACGCCTTCGTCGCGTCGAGGGTCGACGCGTCGTCGAATGCCTTCACCTCGAGCCGCGACACCTGCGGGCGCTCCTCGGCGAGGTACCGCAGGGCGCAGCGCGGGCAGCAGGTCTGCTCGACCTTTCCGGAGGTCTCGTAAACCGCGAACGCCAGGTTCCTGCACTCCTCGCGTCCGCACTGGTTGCACGACGCCTGCTCGCGCGCGCAGGCGGCGCCGAGGAGGACCGGGAGGAGAAGCAGCGTGCGTAGGGTCGTGGACATGGCGACGCTCCGTAGCGCAACGGACGTGCCACGCGGGAGGCCACGTCCTCACGCGGTTTCGTCGGGGTGGGACGGATTCGAGTGTAGCGCTTGGAGCAGGGGGGTGTTGGGGATGAGACAGCTTCTCCGGGCGCATAATCCTGTCTCGTGCGGAACGATCGGCGACGAACCCGGGTGTCCATGAGAATTCGCGGCTGCTCCCTGCTGGTGGCACTGATCTCGGCCGTGCTCGGCGCGTGCCGCACGCCGCCGGACGTCGTCCGCGAGATCGAGCCCCCCGCCGCGCCCGGGAGTGCGGAGCCGTCGGTCGAGACCGGAGCCGACGGGCGCGTGTACCTCAGCTGGATCGAGCCCGTCGCGTCGGGAGGGCACGCCCTGCGGTTCGCCGCATGGGAGGGGACGCGGTGGTCGGGGGCGCGGACCGTCGCCCACGGCACCGACTGGTTCGTGAACTGGGCCGACTTCCCGTCCCTCGCGGTCCTGGAGGACGGGACCCTGGCCGCACATTGGCTCCGGAAGACGGGCGCGGGACCTTACGCCTACGCCGTTTCGCTGTCGTTCTCGCGGGACGGGGGCCGGTCTTGGAGCTCGCCGCTCTCCCCTCACGACGCATCCCCGACCGAGCACGGGTTCGTCTCCAAGGTGCCGATTCCCGGGGGAAGGATCGCCGCGGTCTGGCTCGACGGACGGGAGACCGGGGCGGGGCACGAGGGCCACTCGGGACCCATGACCCTGCGGAGCGCGATCGTCGCCGCCAGCGGCGAGATCGAGCGGGCGGATCTGATCGACGGGCGCGTCTGCGACTGCTGCCAGACCGCCGCCGTGCGCGCCGGGGACGGCGGCCTCGTCGTGGCCTACCGGGACCGCTCCGAGGGCGAGATCCGCGACATCGCGGTGTCGCGCTTCGATGGCGAGCGATGGTCCGAGCCGCGCGTCGTCCACGACGACGGATGGAAGATGCCCGGATGCCCGGTCAACGGCCCCGCGCTCGCGGCCGCGGGGGATCGGGTCTGGATCGCGTGGTTCACCGCACCCGGCGAGGAGCCGACGCCTCGGGTCCGCGTCGCGGCCTCGCGCGACGGCGGCCGCACGTTCGGCCCCCCGAGCGACGTCGATGCCGGGCGGCCGGCGGGACGGGTCGACCTCGCGGCGTTCGACGACGGGTCCGCGCTCGTGACCTGGATCGACGACGGACGAGGCGCGTCCGAGATCCTGGCGCGCCGCGTGACGGCCGGCGGGGCGCTCGGTCCGCTCGTCCGGATCGCGTCGACCCCCGGCTCGCGGGCGGCCGGTTTTCCACGGTCGGCCGCCCACGGCCCGGACGTGCTGGTCGCGTGGACCGAGCCGGGAGACCCGTCCCGGATCCGTACGGCGCGATTGGGACCGTGACCGGCCCTAGAGCCCGTACCGGAAGTGCTCCACGTCCGCGACCATGGCGTCGAAGACGCGCTTGAGGTCGATCGGGGCGCGCGACCCGAAGGCGGGGCGCGTGCGGCGCTCGGGGGAGGTGACGTGTTCCTCGACGAACCGCACGAGCAGGGCCCAGGTCGCGTCGGGACCCAGCCGGCGGGACATTCGGGCGAGACGCGCGGCGACGTGGACGGCGGCGTCCCCGGTGATCCGGGCCCAGCGGTTGATGATCGCCGAGCGCGCCGCGACCTCGAACAACACGTCGCGCGCGGGGACGCGGGCGATCGCGGCCGCCGCCTGGACGAGGTCGAAGTAGGTCTTCTGGAACCGCGTCGCGCGCCGCGTGCGGGACGCGGTCGCGACCCGCTCCGCCCGCGAGGCGTAGGTGGACGCCGCGAGGTCGAGGAACTCCTGCGCGGGGACCGTCGATTCGCCCGCGAGGTAGCGCCGCGGCAGCTCGCGCAGCAGGTCGCGGGTCGAGTAGATCGCGTTGCGCGTGATCCCGTCCTCGACGCGCCGCAGGCCCTTCGCCGAGCGGGCGTGCTCGAACCAGCGGTGCGCGGCGCCGAATCGCTCCACCTTCTTCCGCTCGCGCGCGAGCAGCGCCTCGGCGAGGTCGTGGGGGAACCCGACCCGCCGCAAGAGCAGCCGCAGGCGCCAGTCGGCGAGCTCCCCCTCGAAGCGACGCACGGCGCGATCGCGACGGTACGCCTCGAGCGGCTTCGCCCGCCCCGTCGTCGCGAGGTCGCGGATCTGGGCGAAGTTCTGCACGACGTGGCGCGCCTTCCGCCATTGCTCCGGGAGGGTCGTCGACCAGCGTTGGTCGTCGTCGTAGCGGTAATCGCGGTGGTAGAGCCCGAACTGCCGGACGGAGCCGTAGTCGAGAATGCCCCCGTCCATGAGGATGTTGTCGCCGTCCCAGTCGAGCCAGACGAAGAGGTATTCGCTCTCGAACGTCGCGGCGGCGCGCGCGAACTCGGAGGCGATAGCGTCGGCGAGGTCCGCCGGGGCGACCCCCGAGCGCTCGGCGTGGTAACGCGCGAGGCGCGCCACGGCGTCCGCGTCGCGGCGCTTGGACCAGGTCATGAAGTGCGCCGGGCGGAGGAGGTTCCGCCCCGCGCGGACGTTGATCGCGAAGCCGTGCCCGACGTCGAGGATCGCCAGCACCCTCTCGGTCGCGATGCCGTTGCGATGGAGCGTCTCGCTCATGACCGCGGCGGCGAACCCCTCCTGGAGCGACGCCGTTCCGCATCCGTACGAGACCGAACGCCCCCCCGTCCGTTGGAAACGGCGCGTGGCGGCCGTTGCGGGACAAAGCGCCGTCACGCCGGTTCCGCACGCGGACACGTCCCAGGCGCCGTCGGGGCCGTCGATGCACCCGATCCAGACGCTGCGCCCGTCCCCCGACGTACGCCCCTGGCGCCCCGGGTGCTGGAGCTGCAGGTAACGCGTCGCCATGTAACGGCCGGTCTTCCACGCGTCGACGGGGATCGGCGTGCGGTTCGCCACGTCCCACTCGTTGACGATCCGGATCGCGAAGGTGTCGAGGATCGCGTCGCGCAACCCGTCGTCCATGCGGTCGAGATGACCCTTCGGGATCAACCCCATCTCGCGGGCGAGCGCGAAGTTGAACCAGGCGATCCGCGCGTCGCTGACCCGCCGGGCGGGGTAGGTGACGCACCCCTCCGGGAGGGCGGCGCGCAGGGGGTGCGAGCCGTCGAGGGACCGGAATCGGACGTACGGGTCTCCCGGCATGCCCCGAAAACGTGGGGTCCGCGGGGGAGTCGCGCAAATCGGCCCCTTCCGACGCCTTGCCCCGAGCGCCTCGAGACTTAAATTCCTTCTCGTGATTTCCGCCGAGACCCCTGCCACCGCCCCCTCCGCCGGGCGTTACCGCCTCCGGACACGCCTCGGTCACGGGGCGGTCGGGGAGGTCTGGAGCGCCGAGGACCCTCAGATCGGCCGATCGGTCGCCGTCAAGCTCCTCAAGATCCCCGATGGGTTGAGCGAGGGGCGCCGGGCGCAGTGGGAATCTCGGTTCCTGCTCGAGGCCCGGGCCGCGGGGCGCCTTTCCCATCCCGGGATCGTCTCGATCCACGACGTCGGCACCGCGGGGGACGGGCGCCCCTTCATCGTAATGGAGCTCGTCGACGGGGAGACCCTCGACGCCGCCCGGAGCCGTACGATCCCGCCGCCCTTCGCGCAGGTCGTCAACTGGACGATCCAGATCGCCGAGGCGCTCGACGCCGCGCACGCGAAGGGGGTCGTCCACCGCGACGTGAAACCGGCGAACCTGCTCGTCGGCTCCGACGGCCGCGCCCGCATCGCCGACTTCGGGATCGCGCGGCTCGCCGAGTCGGAGCTGACCCGCGAGGGGACGTTCATGGGCTCGCCGGCGTTCGCCGCTCCGGAGCAGATCCGCGGGGACAAGGTCGACGGGCGGGCCGACCTGTTCTCGCTCGGCGCCGTGTTCTACCTCCTCGCGACCGGCAAGCGCCCGTTCGACGGGGAGAACCTCCCGGCGATCGCCTACGCGGTCTGCCACGCCGAGCCGGAGCGCCCCTCGTCGATCAACCCGAAGATCGATCCCGCGTTCGAGGCGGTGATCCTGCGGGCCCTCGCGAAGGATCCCGCGGCTCGATTCGCGTCGGGGGCGGAGTTCGCGCAGGCGCTTCGCGCCGCCAACGACCCGGAGCCGGTCGATCGCACGCTCGTGGAGGCGGCGCCGGTCGATCGCGTCGAGGACAAGGCGGCGACGCTCGCCTCCGCCGCGGCGGTGGGGGCGGTGCGATTCTCGCGCCGGGTCGCGACCGACGCGAAGCGGCACGCGCGGGAGGTCGCGAATTGGACCCGCGAGAAGGCCCCGGGTGTACGGGACCGGATCGCGGTCCTCGTGACGAATCTCCGGGGCGTGAACCCCAGGATCCTCGCCGGCATCGTGGGGACGATCGTGCTGGTGGTGCTCTTCGCGCGCCTGGAGATCTCGCCGGCGAACTCCGGACGGGGGGAGGGCCTCGGCGAGAAGCTCCGCGCGATCGCCGCGGGGCGGTCGGCGGCGGTCCACGTCGTCGTCGATCACGACCTCGAGAGGGGCGTGCTCGAGATCTCGAGCGACGGCGAGTCACTCCTGAAGCGGTCGCTCCAGGCGCCGGAGCGGAAGTTCCTCGGGGTCTGGGGCTACCGGAGCGGGGACGAGTCGGCGCGGCTGCGGCTGCGCTCGGGAGCGCACGAGCTGACGGTGTCCGTCTCCGGGCCGAACGGCCTTTCGTTGTCGAAGACGCTCGACGTGGAGGTCGACCCCAAGGAGGGGTACCGCCTGGGGATCGACGTGGCGACCTGGCCGATCGACCGCATCGCGACCGACTGGGACGTCGTGGAGGAGTGATGAGCGCGAAGAAGGACTCGGGCGAAGGGACGGTGCTCGACGAGCGGCTCCACCAGCCGCGACCGACCGGAGGCGTGATCCCGAAGGACACGAAGATCTTCCTGCGGATTGTCGCCGGCCCCGACAAGGGAAAGGTGCTGGACGTCTCGCGCGGCGGGAGCTTCATTCTCGGACGCGGCAAGGTCGACGTCGTACTCGACGACCCGAAGATCTCCTCGCGCCACGTGGAGCTCAAGATCTTCGGTCCCGGCCACTACTACCTCTGCGACCTCGCGAGCACCAACGGGACGTTCCTCAACGGTGCGCGCGTGGACCGCCGCAAGTTCGACCACGAGGACGAGATCCGCGTCGGCGATACCGTGCTGCGCGTCTCGGTCCACGAGGGGACGATCCCGGTCTCGGAGTAAAAAGGGGTCAGGCCCCTTTTTCTTCTAAAGCCCGAACTTCCTCATCCGGTAGATCAGCGTCTGGCGGCTGATACCGAGGAAGCGCGCGGCGGCGCTCTGGTTTCCGGCGTGGCGGCGAAGCGCCTCCTCGAGCAACCCCTTCTCCAACTCCTCCAGAACGATCCCGTCGGGTCCGATCTCGATCCGCGCCCCGCCGAAGCGCGGGGTCTCGCGACGCACGGTCTCGGGGAGATCCGCCGCCTCGATCCGATCGGAGCGTCCGAGCACGACGAGGCGCTCGACCAGGTTCTCGAGCTCCCGCACGTTCCCCGGCCAGTCGTGACGCTCCAGGCGGTCGAGCGCCTCGGGGCTGACCGTGGGGATCGCCCGTCCGTGTTTACGCGCCGCCTTCGCGAGGAAGAACTCGACGAGCACCGGCACGTCCCCGGCGCGCTCGCGCAGCGGCGGCAGGCGCAGCGGCACCACGTTCAACCGATACCAGAGGTCCTCGCGGAAGCTCCCTTCCTTCACGCGGGATTCGAGATCGGCGCGTGTCGCCGCGACGACGCGCACATCGACCCTCACCGGCGTGGATGCCCCGACCTTGTCGACTTCCCCTTCCTGGAGAACGCGGAGGAGCCGCGCCTGGGCCCCGAGCGGAAGCTCCGCCACCTCGTCGAGGAAGATCGTGCCGCCGTGGGCCGCCTCGAACTTCCCGACGCGTTCCTCGGTCGCCCCGGTGAACGCCCCGCGCCGGTGACCGAACAACTCGGACTCCACGAGCGTCTCGGGGAGCGCGGCGCAGTTCACGACGACGAGCGGCGCGTCCTTGCGGCGCGACAATGCGTGAATCGCCCGCGCGGCGAGCTCCTTCCCGGTCCCGGATTCGCCGAGCAGGAGGACGGTCGCCTCGGTCGCCGCCACGCGCGCGAGGTCGTCGAGCACCGCCCGGAGCGACGACGCCCCGCCGACGAATGTCTCGAGGGTCGCCCTCTCCTGGACCAGGGCGCGAAGCCGCCGGTTCTCGTCGCGCAGGCCGGCGTATTCGAGGGCCTTGCGCACGGCGAGGACCAGCCGCTCCTTCGTGAACGGCTTCTCGACGAAGTCGACGGCGCCCAGCTGCATCGCCCGCACGGCGGTCGCGACGTCGCCGTGCGCGGTGATCACGATCGCGGGGACGTCGGGGGCGATCGCCCGCGCGCGATCCACGACCGCGATTCCGTCGATCCCGGGCATGAGGACGTCGGTGAGCAACACGTCGAACGTCCCCCCCCGGAGCGCCTCGAGCGCCTGCTCGCCGTCGGCGACGGCGGAGACGGCGAAACCCTCGTCGTGGAGCTGGTATTCCGTCACGCGGCGGAGGTTGGCGTCGTCGTCGGCGAGGAGGATCGTCTTCTTCACTCCGCCCTCGTCGCGGCCGGAAGCCGCAGCCGGAAGATCGCGCCGCCGCCCGGAGCGTTCTCGGCGGAAAGCGACCCGCGGTGGGCGGCGGCGATCCGCCGGCTCATCGCGAGGCCGAGCCCCGTCCCCCCCGGCCGCGTGGTGTAGAACGGCTCGAAGATCCTGTCCTCGTCACCCTTCGGGATCCCGGGCCCGCGGTCGCGCACGCGGATCTCGACGTCGTTCCCGTCGCGTCCGGTCTCCAGCGTCAACACCCCGCCCGACGGCATCACCTGCATCCCGTTCAGGACGAGGTTGACGAGGGCCTGGTGGATCTGTCCGGCGTCGGCGAGCGCCTTCGGCAGGGAGCGGTCGAGCGTCGTCTCGATCGTCACCGATTTCCCCGCCGCGCTCTTCCCGACCAACGCGACGGCGGTTTCGACGGCTCCGTTCACGTCGAGCGGCGCGACCTCGGGCTCCGGGGAGCGGGCGTAACCGAGGTACTTCCCGGTGATCGTCGTGAGCCTGCCGATCTCCTCGCGGAGGATGTCGAGGAACTCGCGCCGCGGGTGTCCGGCCGGGTAGTCCTGCTCGAGAATCTCCGCGGCCCCGGCGATGGCGCCGAGCGGGTTCTTGACTTCGTGCGCCATCCCGGCCGCGAGGGTTCCCAGCGCCGCCAGCCGATCTGCGCGCAGCAACTCGTCGCGCGACCGTCTCTCGCGATCGGACAGCGCCCCGGCCACGACGGCGACGACCCCGAACATCCCGAGCTCGAGGACCTGGTTGGCCTGGTAGGGCTGGCTGTGTCCCCAGTGGAGGAGGATGTGCGGCGCGTAGGTCGCGGCGCACGCGGTGGCCACCAGAAGGCCTCCCTTCAACCCGAACCACGCGCACGCCAGGAGGACCGGGATGTAATAGGCGCGCTGCCAGACGTTGTGGAGCAGGAAGTGCTGCACCGGGGTGACGTAGTGCGCGACGCCGATCGCCGCGATCGCCACGATCAGGATCCCCGTGCGCCAAGCGGTGCGGTTCGACGGCATCGGGGACAGTCTACCTGCGCAGCCTCAACGCATTGACCACCACCGTCACCGAGCTCAATCCCATCGCCGCCCCCGCGAGCATCGGCCCGCCGAACGCCTCGAGCTGCCCGAACGCGGCGAGCGGAACGAGGACGAGGTTGTAGCCGAACGCCCACGCGAGGTTCTGCCGGATCACCCGACGCGTCCGCCTCGCGAGGTCGATCGCCCCCACGAGCGGGGAGAGCCCCGGCCGCAGGAGGTTCAGCGGCGCCGCGACGCGGGCCGCCTCGAGCCCCTCCATCGAGATCCCGGCGTCCGCGTCGGCGAGCGCGGCGGCGTCGTTCACTCCGTCGCCGACGAATCCCACGATCCGCCCCTCGGCCCGCAGCGCGCGGACGCGCTCGGCCTTCTGGTCCGGCCGCAGCCCGCCGATCGCCTCCTCGATCCCGAACTTGGCGCCTACGGCGCGCGCCGCCTCGGGGCGGTCGCCGCTCAGCAGATGCAGGCGCAGCCCGTCCCCCTTCAACCCCTCGACGACCCCGAATGCCTCGGGGCGCGGGGTATCCGCCAGCACGAACCACGCGACGAGCCCGTCGGGGCCGGCGAGACCGACGGCCGTCTTCCCATCGGGCACGCTCGGCGCGTCGAGGCCGAGGAACGCGGGGCTTCCGAGGCGATGGGCGAGGCCGTCGATCGTCCCCTCGACCCCGCCGCCGGTGTGCGCGCGGAAGTCGGCGACCTCGGGAAGGACGAGCCCCTCGGCCGCATTGCGGATCCCGACGGCGATCGGGTGCTCGGAGCCGCGCTCGAGGGAGGCGGCCGCGGCGAGGGCTGCGTTCGGGTCGACGCCGTCGGCGGTTCGCAGATCGACGAGGGCCGGGCGCCCCTGCGTGAGGGTTCCCGTCTTGTCGAAGGCGAGGTCGGTGAGCTCCGCGAGGCGTTCGAAGGCGGCGGCGTCCCGCACCAGAAGGCCGCGTTTCGCCGCGGAGCCGAGGGCGGTCGTCAGCGCGATCGGCGTCGCGAGGCCCAAGGCGCAGGGGCAGGCGATCACTAGGAGGGTCACCGCCGGGCGCCAGGCCTCCGCGATCGAGCCCGTGTACGCCCACCACCCGAGGAAGGTGACGATCCCGAGGACGATCACGATCGGCACGAAGATCGCCGAGACCTTGTCGGCGAGGGCCTGGACCGGGGCCTTGGAGGCCTGGGCCTCGGCGACCTGGTTGGCGAGCTTCGCGAGCCAGGTGTCGCGGCCGGCGGCCTTCACCTCGATGTCGAGCGCGCCGCCGTACACGAGCGCGCCGGCGACGACGGCGTCGCCGGGGCCGCGGGCGTCGGGGAGGGGCTCGCCGGTGATCACGGCCTCGTCGACCTCGGCGTGCCCGGCCCGCACGATCCCGTCGACCGGGATCGCCGTGGCGTGGGGGACGCGGACGACGTCGCCGACGGCGAGGGCCGCCACGGGGACCTCCTCATCCGAGCCGTCGGCGAGGACGCGGCGCGTCGTCGCGGGGGCGAGCTTGACAAGGGCCTCGAGGCTGGCGGTCGCGCGGTGGCGGGCCTTCGCCTCGAGCCACTTCCCGAGGAGCAGGAACGCGACGAGCGCGGCGCCTGTCTCGAAGGTGAGGTGGTGCTTGCCGCTCAGGCCGTCGAGGACGCCGAACAGGTAGGCGACCCCCGCGCCGAGGGCGACGAGGGTGTCCATCCCGGCTTCGAAGCGGCGGGCCAGGCGAGCCGCGCGGACGAAGAACCCCGCCCCCGCGCCGAAGACCGTCAGCCCCGCGAGGACCGCCTGGACCTTCCAGTCGAGGTGAAGGGAGACCCCGGGGACCATCAGCGCGAGGAGCGGCAGGGTCAGGATCCAGGCCGCGATCGTCCGATTCCGCCACGCGCGAATCTCCGTCGTGCGGTCGACCTCTTTCCCGTCGATCCGCAGGGTGTACCCGCGATCGGCGACGGCCTTCGCGAGGGTCTCGGGGGTCGAGTTCTCGTAGGTCACCGTCGCCTCGGCGAGGGCGAGGTTCACCGACGCCGAGGTCACCCCCGGAGTGTTCTTCAGCGCGCGCTCGACGCGGGCGACGCACGAGGCGCAGGTCATCCCCTCGACCGGGAAGGTCTCGGTCTTCATCTCACGCCTCCTGCAGGACGGTCGCGGGGTACCCCTCGTCCTCGAGGGCATCGAGGATCGGCAGGAGCTTGTCCGGGTCCGCGTCGAGGTGGACCTCCTTCTTCACGAGGTCCACGCGGACGTTCTGCGCCAGGGGGGCGAGGGCCTTCTGGATCGCGATGCGGCAGTGGTTGCAGGAAACGGTCGGGGTGGACAGGGCGAAGTGTTTCATCGGCGGCCTCCTTCACCCGTGCTGACGGGGGGAGGGGACCGACCTTTCATCCCCACCTGCAGGTGCGGCTCGGGCACCCGGACGCCGAGCCGACCCCGCATGGGACCTCGAGCTCGTCGTTCGGAGCCACCCGGACGGGGTGACCGCGCGGTCGCGCCGGGGAATAGCAGTGGACTTCCCGACGGACCTTCCGTATGAACAGGTCATGCGGTGGGGAGCGTGCGCGTGGTTCCATCGCGCCGCGGTCGTGGCCCTTACGACGGCGATTTCTGCGGCGCCAGTCCTGGAGGGAGACCGGTCGACGTCTTCGAGGGCGGGGTCCGCGCCGTCGCTTCCCGACCTACCGTCGTTCGAACTGGGTCGACGCACGTTCCACGCCGAGACCTTCGGGGGGAACGGACGCACCTGCGCGACGTGTCACGAGCCGAGGTCGGAGTTCGCCCTCGCGCCGTCGACCGTCCGTGCCCGATTCGCCCATGACCCGGGGAGCCCGCTGTTCCGTCCGAAGGACAGCGACGACGGCGACGGACGGAGCTACCGGAATCTCCTCGATCACGCGCTGATCCGTGTCGGCCTGCGCCTGCACCCGAGCGTGACGGACCTCGACGATCCTTCGCGACGCACGATCGACGTTTGGCGCGGGGTGCCTTCGATCACCAACGTCCGCTTCACCGCCCCCTACCAGCACGACGGTCGTATCCCGACGCTCGAGCAGCAGGCGACCTCCGCGATCCACGACCACATGGACCCCACACGCGAGCCGACGAAGGAAGAGATCGCATCGCTCGCGGAGTTCCAGCGGCAGATCTTCGAGCCCGCCTCGATCCGCACGATCCGTGATTTCGACCCCGCGCTCCCGCGCGAGGCGGGGTACACCTTGCGCCTGTCGAGCCCCGCCGCAGTTCGGGGTCGCGGGGTGTTCGACCGGGATTGCGCGCGCTGCCATGACGGGGAAGTGAAGCACCGGCCGACGGTCTCCCACGACCCCCTGATCGTCTCCGTCTCGGTGAGCGAAGCAAACCGCCTCGGTCTGCGGGTCCACCGCCTGCAGTTCCGGCGGCGAGACGGCACGACCGTCGTCGTCGCGACTCCGGACCCCGGGATCGCGGCGACCACCGGGATCGTGGAGACGGTCAACGCTTTCGAGATCCCGCAGCTGCGCGGGATCAAGAACACCGCGCCGTACTTTCACGACAATTCGGCGGAGACTCTCGAGCAGGTCGTCGATCACTACGTCGAGTTTCTGCCCGACATCCGGATCACGGAGGAGGAGAAGGCCGACCTGCTTGCGTTCCTCGAGACGTTGTGATCCTCAGGCCCCTCGCCGCCACGCTGCTCGCCGCGTTCGTCGCCGCGGATGCGGATCGCCCGCCGCGCCCCGTCCAGGAAGGGCCGCTCGCCGGCCTCGTCGCCGACCTCAACCGTGCCGCGGAACGTCGGGGCTCCAACCCCGGCCCCTTCGTCCCCTACCGGAACGGACTGTTATTCCGCGCATGGACCCCCGCGTCGGGGTTCGAGCTATGGCGATCGGACGGGACGGGGCCGGGGACGGCGCCCGTGCGCGACCTCTGGCCGGGAGAGAGCTCGTCGGATCCCAAGGAGCTGGTCTCCCTCGACGGAGTCGTGTACTTCCGCGCGATCGATCCGGGGCGCGGAGCAGAGCTCTGGCGCAGCGACGGCTCCTCCGAAGGGACGGAGCTCGTGCGGGACATCGAGGAGGGACGGGACGGGTCGTCGCCCGCGTCGCTCGTCGTCGCGGGCGGGGCCGTCTACTTCGCCGCGACCGACCACGAGTCGGGGCGCGAGCTTTGGCGATGCGATGGCACGCGGGAGGGGACGACCCTCGTGGCCGACCTCGCCGCGGGGCCGGCGTCGTCGTCGCCGATCCGTCTCTTCGCGGACCGC
The DNA here is from genome assembly GCA_036376135.1 of Candidatus Polarisedimenticolaceae bacterium. Classification (NCBI taxonomy): domain Bacteria; kingdom Pseudomonadati; phylum Acidobacteriota; class Candidatus Polarisedimenticolia; order Candidatus Polarisedimenticolales; family Candidatus Polarisedimenticolaceae; species Candidatus Polarisedimenticolaceae bacterium. The sequence continues at coordinate 20,081 of DASVAW010000120.1, forward strand.
GAGACGCTCTACTTCGTCGCCGACGACGGACGCTCCGGGTACGAGTTGTGGAAGACCGAGCGGCGGGGTGCCGCGGCGGCCCTCGTCGCCGACATCGCCCCCGGCGTGCGGCCGTCGATGCCCGACACCTTGGTCGCTTCGGCGGGATTCGTCTACTTCACCGCCGACGACGGAGTGCACGGGCGCGAGTTGTGGCGAACCGACGGAACGCGGGAAGGCACCACGCTCGTGCTCGACCTCGTCCCGGGGCCGACGGGCTCCCACCCCTATGGGCTGACCGCGGTAGGGGGAGTCGTCTACTTCTCCGCGGGGGTCGGTCCCTCCGCCCTGTGGCGGAGCGACGGCACCGCGTCGGGGACGGTCTCGATCCGTGATTTCTCGGAGGCGGGCCCGGTCCGCCGCCCGCTCCACCGGCTCTGCGCCGGCGGCGCGCGGTTGTTCTTCACGGTCGACGACGGCTCCCACGGCGAGGAGTTGTGGTCGAGCGACGGTACCCCCGAAGGAACGCGCCTCGTGAAGGACGTGGCGCCCGGCGCTGCGCCGGCGTTCTCCGGGCAGGAGTACCCGCGGCCGTGGGCGAAGGACGGCTTGTTGTGGTTCGTCGCAGACGACGGGATGCGGGGCGCCGAGTTGTGGGTCTCCGACGGGACGGAGGCGGGCACCCGCGCGGTCGTCGATGCCGACCCTGGACCCGGGTCCGGCTGGCCCGCCTCGCAACCGTTCGCCATGGGAGCGTGGCACGGGACGGCGCTCGTCGCCGCGTGCGACGACGCCCACGGGTGCGAGCCTTGGGCGGTCGATCTCGCCGCAGGCACGGCGAGCCGGCTCCGTGACCTCGTTGCAGGAACACTCTCCGCGACGCCGACGGGCGCGATCGACGTGCGCGGCGCGCTCCTGTTCGCCGCGGACGACGGGACCCGCGGCGTCGAGTTGTGGCGAGTCCCGCCCGCGGGGACGAGCCCGGAGCTCGTGGCGGATCTCGAACCGGGGGCCGGTTCTTCCGATCCTCTCGCCTTCTTGCCGTTCCGAGGGTTCGCCGTGGGTGCCGCGACGGCGCGCGGATCGGGGCGGGAGCTCTGGCGAAGCGACGGTTCCGCTGGAGGGACGTGGTGCGTCCGGGACATCGACCCCGGCGCCGCGTCCTCCTCTCCCGAGGCGCTCGCCGTCGTCGGCGACGTCCTCTACTTCTTCGCCTCCGACCCCGCGCAGGGCCTCGAGCTCTGGCGGTCGGACGGGAGCGGCTCCGGGACGCGCCCCGTGGCCGATCTGGCCCCCGGTCCGGGTTCCACACGTCCGAGAGAGATCGTCGCGTTGGGGGAGAACGTCTACTTCGTCGCGAACAACGGCGTTCGCGGATACCGGCTCTGGCGAAGCGACGGGAGCGCGGAGGGGACGGCGCTCGTCGCCGACTTCGAAGCCCGCGCCCTGACGCCCGCGGCAGGAGCCTTGTTCTTCCTCGGGGACGATGGGGTCCACGGCGTGGAGCTCTGGCGTTACGAACCGGGATCGGCGGGGCCGTCCCTCGTCGTGGACCTCGAGCCGGGGAGAGATTCCTTCCCGTTCTCGGGACTCTCCTCGCTGGGTGCCCTGGCCTTCTTCACCGCCTCGGGGGGGGAGGCGCTCGGCGAGTTGTGGCGCAGCGACGGGACCGCCGAGGGGACGTTCCGGGTCAAGGTCGTGAGCGAGCGATCGCGCCGCGGTCCTCGACATCCGACCGGAGGCGGCGCGATCTCGGAGATCGTCGCCGTGGGGGAAACGCTGTTCTTTCGCGCGGACGACGGGGTGCACGGCCTCGAGTTGTGGAAGAGCGACGGCAGCGAGGAGGGTACGGGAATGGTCCAGGACATCCATCCAGGGGAGTCGGGCTCGTACCCGACGGCACTCGCCGACGTGGGGGGTCTGCTCGCGTTCGCCGCCTCCGACGGACGGCACGGGCAGGAGCCGTGGATCAGCGACGGCACCCCGAGGGGGACGCGCCCGATCGGTGATCTCGCGCCCGGGGAGGCGTCCTCGAGCCCGCGAGGGTTCGTGCGCGCGGGGACCCGCGTCTACTTCTCCGCGGACGACGGCGCCTGCGGGCGGGAGCTCTGGGTTACGCCCAAGGCAATGCCGGTGCTGCCGTGAGGCCGCGCCGATTCCTCCTCGTCGCGCTCGCGGGCGCGTTGATCGTGCGGGGGGCCGGCGCGGCCGTCCCCGGGGAAGTGGCCGCGGTGCGCGTGGAGGGAGACGTCGTCTCGTGGGCCGCGACGGGAGACGCGACCTCCTACAACGTGTACCGCGGGTACTTGCGGGACCTCACCTCGACCTTCCTCGGCACCACGCTCGAGGGGGGGATGATCGGAACGAGCCTCACCGATAGCGTCGATCCTTCTCCCGGCGCCGGCTTTTTCTACCTGGTCACCGCGGCGAATACGGACGGGGAAGGGACGCTGGGCACCGACGCAGCCGGGGCCCCTCGCGTCAACACCTACCCCTGGCCCGGGCTCGCGGTCGCCGGGAGGTGGAGCGGCCTGCAGAACTGGCCCTGCAACTCCGTCAATCTCGCGCTCATGCGTTATCCGGGCGATCCGAAGCGTTACCAGATCATGACCTACGAGGGGCAACCCGCGCCGAGCGAGACCTTCGTCTGGGATCCGGTCGCCGGCACCCAGACCGCTTACGAGACGACGACGAACATCTTCTGCTCGGGTGGCTCCTTCCTCGCCGACGGGAGATTGCTCGCTACCGGGGGAGACCTCGCGGCTCCCAATGCGTGGGGAATGCCCACGATCTGGACCTTCGATCCGGCCGACCCGGGGTGGGTACGCGGCCCCGACATGGCACGCGGCCGCTACTACCCGACCCAGGTCGAGTTGGGAGACGGACGCACCCTGATCTTCGGCGGGATCGCCGACGGGATCACCAACGACGACATCGAGTCGTATTCCCCGAGCCCCGAGCAAGTGCAGTACCTGGGGCAGGCCTACCCCGAGGTCGGCGAGTACACGCACATGCTCCTTCAGGAGGACGGCAAGATCTTCCAGGCCGGTCCGAACACCTACACCCACACCTACGATCCGACGACCGGGGTCTGGACGTTCATCGCGAAGACGAACTACGGGTTCCGCACGGCGGGGCAGTCGGTTCCGCTCCCGAACTCGAGGAGGATCCTCACGCTCGGCGGCTACCAGTCCCATCCGAATCCGACGGCCACCGCCGAGATCATCGATCTGGCCGCGCCGGCCCCGAGCTGGCGCTACATCACACCGATGAAGTTCCCGCGGATGAACCACAACGCCGTGATGCTCCCCGACGGCAAGCTCCTGGTCGTCGGCGGCGGCTACGACGAGACCGTCGCGGTGTACCCCTCGGAGCTGTTCGACCCCGTGACCGAGAGTTGGTCGATGATGGCGTCGATGCACTCGCACCGGCTCTACCACTCGACGGCGGCTCTGCTTCCGGACGGCCGGGTGATCGCGACCGGGAGCAACTACAACTACACCGCCGAGTTCTACTCCCCCGGCTACCTGTTCCGCGGCCCGCGCCCCGTGATCACCAACGCCCCGGCGAGCGTGAACTACGGGCAGCCGTTCGGCGTCGCGACGCCGTCCCCGGCTTCGATCACCTCGGTGGTGTTCATGCGCCCCGCCGCGACGACGCACGGATTCGACCAGGACCATCACTTCGTTCCGCTGAGCTTCGGCCCCGTCGGGGGAAACCTCTCCGTGGTGGCGCCCACGAACCGGAACGTCGCGCCTCCCGGGTACTACATGCTCTTCCTGCTGAACGCATCGGGCGTTCCGTCGGAGGCGTGGTTCGTCCAGTTGATGTGAGCGTGGCGGCGGCTGCACGACCGGGCCGGGACCTTACAGAATCGGCTCAGAGTTGGGATCGCAGCAGCCCTGCTGCGTGCTCCAAGACCTTTTCCCACCACGCCGCGCTCGCGCGCCGCCACGAGGGTCTCGACCGAAAGGTCGTCCGGGACAAAGTAGGAGGCGGCGATCCTCACGTTCTTCCGCGCGCTCCGAGAGGGCGTCGGCGAACTCCTTCCCGATCGATCCCGACCCGTAGATGTAGGTCTCGAACGTGATCGTCCGCTGGGCCGAGCGGATCGCTTCGAGCATCGACGGGAAGATCTCGTCGCCGTTCTCGAGCGCCGTGACGCGGTTCCCACCCCGGACCGCCGGGCCCAGAAGGCTTCCCATCGATCGGAGGAACTGGGGGTCCGAGACCGAATAACGCGGCTCGATCCGCTCCACGATCTTCTTTTCGCCGCTGGTGAGGTTCAGGGCGATGACGGTGGCGATCGCCGCAGCGATCCCCGCGAGCAGGAAGATCAGGGCCACGCGGCGCCTCGAGCGAGCGGCCCCGGACACCCCGGGCTCAGGCGCCCGCTGCGCGGGACCATGGACGCCTCTCGCGATTCTCGGCTTCGATGTTGATCGAGGCTTCCGCGAGGGCGGTGAGAAACTTGTCGGTGTCGCCTTCTTCGTTCAGGGTCTGTTGGAGGATCTCCGCGTGGTCTTCATGCTGGAGAAGACGCGCCCAGGTGCGGCACGTGCCGTACCCCGCCATCTCGTAGTGCTCGACGTGCTGGGCGGAGCAGATCAGCCCGGCGTCGAGGACGTTCGGATCCGGCTTCTCCTTGATGAGCTCCGCGCCCTCTTTCAGGAGCCCCACCATGCCGACGCAGGTCTTGCCCTTCGGGCTTTTCCCGAGGTCCTTGAAGATGCGCGCGAGGCGCTTCACGTGTTCCTTCGACTGCCGCTCGTGCTGGACGAACGCCTTCTTGAGCTTCGGATGGGTCGCGGCCTTGATCATCTTCGGCAACGCCTTGGCGATCTGGGACTCGGCGCTCCAAAGGTCCCGGAGTTCTTCCACGTACAGCTGTTCGAGAGTCTGCAATTGCATGTTCGGCCTCCGTCAGCACAATTGCGGGGACGGGGCGTCTTCCGGCCATGGGGTGAATGCCCACCCCGGCGCTACGCGCCGCTCTTGCAGGTGCAGTTCAGGCAGCCGTGCTCCGTGCAGGTCCCGCAGGAGACTTCGAGCTTCTCCTTCAGGGCCTTGCGGGCGCGGTGGACGCGCACGGTCGCGGCGTTGGCGGTGAGCCCCATGACGGGGGCGACGTCCACGATCCGCTCGCCTCCCAGCTCGACGCGGCGGATCAGGTCGGCGTCGACCTCCTTGAGGGTCGGGATCAGGTCGTCGATGCAGCGGCAGATCTCACCCTTCGCCTCGTCCTCGAAGACCTCGTCGAACTCCCGCTCGAGGGTCTCCCGGGCCTTCTTCTCCACGGCCTTCGCCCGCCAATGGTCGACCACCGCATTCCGGAGGAGGCGGTAGAACCAGGCGACCGCGCTCTCGTCGTCACGGAGGTCGGCGGACCTCTCGACCGCCTTCACGAAGGCGGCCTGGAGAATCTCCTCGGCGACGTCGCGCGAGCCGACGCGCGAGGCGAGGAAACCCAGGAACCGTTCGTGGTTCTCGACGAGCGCGCGGACCGCCGGCTCGTTCATGCCCGGATCTGGACCAGCCCGCCCGTCGCCGACCGCCCGTGGATCGGCCCGCCCAGGCGCCGGTAGAGCATGTCGCGGCGCACCGGGAGGAACCCCGCGTCGCGGACCGCCGCGGCGATCTCCGGCTCGTCCATGTGGTGGGTCGTTCCCGCCGACGAGACGACGTTCTCCTCGATCATCGTGGAGCCCATGTCGTTCACGCCGAAGGCGAGGGAGGCCGCGCCGACCTTGGGCCCCTGCGTGACCCACGACGCCTGGATGTTCTCGAAGTTGTCGAGGAAGATCCGCGCGGTCGCCATCGTGCGCAGGTACTCCGCCGTCGTCGCCTCGGTCCCGCCGAGCTCGGTGTTCCCGGGCTGGAAGGTCCAGCCGATGAACGCCGTGAACCCGCCGGTGCGGTCCTGCAGGTCGCGGAGCATCGCGAGGTGGTCGATCCGGTCCGCGCGCGTCTCGACGTGACCGAACATCATCGTCGCCGTCGACCGGATCCCGATCCTGTGGGCGACCTCGTGGACCTCGATCCACTCGGCGCCCGAGGCCTTGTTCTTCATGAGCCCCTTGCGGACGGGGTCGACGAGGATCTCCGCGCCGCCGCCGGGGATCGAGTCGAGGCCGGCGTCGTACAGGCGCTTCAGAGTTTCCTCGAGCGGAATGCGCGACACCTTCTTGATGTGGACGATCTCGGGGGCCGAGAGGGCGTGCAGCCACAGGTCGGGAAAGGTCGTCTTCAGCCGGCGGAAGAGCTCCTCGTACCACTCGATCTTCAGCTCGGGGTTGTGTCCCCCCTGCAGGAGGATCTGGTTCCCGCCGAGCGCGTAGGTCTCGCGGATCTTCTCCTCGATGACGGAGGCGTCGAGGACGTACCCCTCCTCGTGATGCGGCGGCCGGTAGAACGCGCAGAAGGAGCAGAACGCGTTGCAGACGTTCGTGTAGTTCACGTTGCGGTCGATGATGTACGTGACGACCTTGTCCGGGTGCTTGCGGCGGCGGACGAGGTCGGCCATCGCCCCGAGCTCGATCATCCCCTCGTGCTCGATCAGCTTCAGCGCCTGGTCGCGCGTGATCCGCTCGCCGCGGAGGACGACCCCCTGGATCGCGTCGAGCTCGGGGCGGATCTCCGGGTCCATCTTCATCTCCTGACGCAGGCGTTGACGTTGTCGGAATAGAAGGCGATCACCGGCTCCGGCGCGTGGTCGAGGATCCCGAGCCCCGCCGCCAGGCGCCAGAACAGGCGAAGGGCCTTCGCCTCCTGGCTCCCGAGCCGGTAGCGCATGTTGTCGGTGAGGTACGGGATCGCGATCGACGGGTGCTGCGCGCCGCGCCAGGTGTAGTCGGCGCCGATCGTCTCGAGAACCTGGCCGGCGAGCCGCCTCGACAGGTGGAAGGCGCGGTAGAGCGGCCGGTCCACGACGCCGGGCTTCGCGGCCCAGACGGCGTAGACGAACGGGAGGCCCGTCATCTCCTTCCAGGCGGCGCCGAGGTCGTGCGCGGCGCACCCCGGGGGCACGGGGTCGAACAGCGCCTTGTCGCCGATCCGCACCGTCGCGTCGAACTCGGACAACGCGAGGTCGAGGTCGCGCGGGCCCGCCGCGAACGACGGCCGGACGTTCCAGTGCGTCGCGAAGAGGATCCGCGTCAGCGCGTTGGACGTGCGCGACTCGGGGTCGAGCGCGACGGAGCGGATCTTCTCGATCGGCTTGTTCGAGACGAGCAGGACCGACTTCACCGGGCCGTCGGCGGTGATCGCGAGCCCCGGGACGATCGCGAGGTTCCCGATCCGCGCGACCTCGATCGACGGGAGGAGCGCGACGTCGAGTTCGCCCGCGGCCATCCGGTCGGCGAGGACCGAAGGCACGTCGTAGGAGAGGTCGACGCGATCGGAGGCGACTCCCTGGTCGAAGCCGAAGACGAGCGGCCTCGTGTTCAGGTAGGAGACGGCGCCGATGCGGACCTTCGCTCCCATCGGGTCAGGCCACGGCCGGCTCGTCGAACCGCTGCACGATGTTGTAGACGGAGTCGCGCTGGATCGGATCGCGGCCGGCGTCGCGCACGAGCCGGCAGAGGTCGGGGACGGTGAGCCCCACCGGGGTCTTCGCGCCGGCCATGTGGACGATCTTCTCCTCGACGACGGTGCCGTCGATGTCGTCCGCGCCCATGTTGAGCCCGACCTGCGCGATGCGCGGCGAGATCATGATCCAGTAGGCCTTGATGTGGTCGAAGTTGTCGAGCATCAGGCGCGAGACCGCGATCGTCATCAGGTCGTCGAATCCGGTCGGGCCGGGAAGATGCGCCAGCTGCGTGTTCTCGGGGTGGAAGGCGAGCGGGATGAAGCACATGAACCCGCCCGTCTCGTCCTGCGCGGCGCGGAGGCGGCACAGGTGCTCGACGCGCTCCTCGAGGGTCTCGACGTGGCCGTACAGCAGGGTGGCGTTCGAGCGGAAGCCGTGGCGGTGCGCGGTCTTGGAGACTTCGAGCCAGCGCTCGGCGGAGATCTTCTTGGGGTAGAGCTCGCGCCGCACCCGCTCGACGAGGACCTCGGCGCCGCCTCCCGGGAGCGAATTCACCCCCGCGGCCTTGAAATCCTCGAAGACGCGGTCGAGGTCGATCTTGAAGCGCTTGGCGAAGAAGTCGTATTCGGCCGCGGTGAACGCCTTCACGTGGATGTCGGGGCGTACCTCGTGGATGCCGCGAACGAGGTCGAGGTAGAACGCGTACGGGTAGTCCGGGTTGTGCCCGCCGACGATGTGGACCTCGGTGATCGCGGAGGAATACTGCCGGACCTCCCCGAGGCACTTCTCGAGGCTCCAGGTCCACCCCTCCTCCTTCGTCTTGTACGGCCGGTAGAACCCGCAGAACTTGCAGTCGACCGTGCAGACGTTGGTGGGGTTGAGGTGCATGTTCCGGACGAAGTACGCGGCGTTGGCGTTCTTCCGCTCGCGCACCAGGTTGGCCATCGCGCCGACCGCGAGCAGTTCCCGGGAGCGGAACATCCGGACGCCGTCGTCGAAGCTCAGGCGCTCGCCGGCCGCGACCTTCGCCAGGATGTCGGAAAAGCCGGCCGCTTCGACGAGTTTCTCGACCGCAGGACGCATGGGGCTCTCCCTGTCCGGAAAACGGTCGGGATTCTAGCGATTTACTCCCGTCGACGCGAGTTCAGGATGGCCTGAATGAGCCCCTCCGGAACGGCGGCCCGCTCGTGCTGACAGCACTTCTTCCCGAGCTCGATCGTCTTCTTGTACCCGTCGAGGTACTGGACGCAGGGCGGGCAGAAGCGCAGATGCTCTTCGAAACGGGCGCGCTCGTCGGGGGGCATCTCACCCGAGAGATAGGAAGCGAGGAAGTCGGTCATCTCCCGGCAGTTCACGACCTGGGTCCTCCGAACTCGCGCTCGACCAGGGTCTTGAACGCCTGGCGCGCCCGGTGCAGCCGGATCTTCACGGCATTGGCGGTGACGCCGAGCGCCTCGGCGGTCTCCTGGGTGTCGAGTCCTTCGATGTCCCGGAGCAGGAGCACCGTGCGGTACGTCTCGGGGAGCCGATCGAGCGCCTCCCGGACCAGTTTCGTGGTCCGGCTGGGCGGCGCGTCCCCGTTCCCTTCGACGTCCTCGAGCCGGATCGCGTCCCACGCCGAGGGTTCGTCGACGTGGTAGCCCTTGGCGTCGTAGACGGGGAGCAGATCCTCGATCGACTCCTCGGGCTTCAGGCGCTTCGCGCGAAGGCGCATGAGCGAGGCGTTGACGACGATCCGGTGGAGCCAGGTGGAAAGACGCGAGTGTCCCTCGAACTTCCCGAGGGCGCGGAAGGCCGATATGAACCCTTCCTGCACGGCGTCGCGGGCGTCCTCGTCGTTGCCGGTGATCCGGCGTGCGACGGCGAGCAGTCGGGGGGTGGTGGTGCGGACGAGTTGTTCGAAGGCGCCGTCGTCGCCGGAGCGCAGCCGATCGAGCAGGTCGCGCTCGTCGTCCGGGGCTCCGGCCTCGACCGGGGGCACGGGTTCGATCATCGCGACGGAGCCTACCATGCCCCTCGGATGGGCCGGGGTTTCCCCTCCGGGCTACGATGCCGCGGCATGCGTCGCGATCCGGTCCAGTTTGCCGACGCCTCCGGGACCCCCGTCGTGGGGACGCTTCGGGAGACCGGTTGCCGGGCGGCGGTCGTCCTGACCCACGGGATCGTCGGCTACCGGGGGATGCCCGAGCTCGAGGCTCTGGCCGGCGCGCTCGAGGGGACCCGCGACGTCCTTTCGATCGACGTTCGCGGGCACGGCGACAGCCCGGGCCGATTCACCTGGGGGCGCGACGAGTGGATGCAGGTCGAGGCCGCCGCCCGTTACCTCGGCGCCCCGGCTCGGCCGGTCGCCGCCGTCGGGTTCTCCTTCGGCGGCTACCACACGGCGAAGGCGGCCCTCTCCGGTGCGCCGCTCGACCGTGTCGTCCTCGTCGGTGCGCCGTTCGACTTCCGACTGTACGACCGGATGCCCCTCAACCGGGCCCTCTGGCGTCACCTGCCGCTGATGATCCGGCGCCGGCGCCGGCTCCCCCGGGTCGAGCGTCTCCCCAGGATGCGCGAGCGCGGCCTTTCGGCCCGCGACCTCTCACGCATCACCGTCCCCACGCTCGTCGTACACGGCGCGGACGACTGGCTCGTCTCGAGGCGTCACGCCGAGGCCTTCGCGGCGGCGATCCCCCGCGCGACCTTCCTCGAGATCGAGCGCGGCCTCCACGCCGAGTACCTGATGCAGTCCAGCCCGGGGGCCTTCGTAGCCGCCCTCCGGGAGTTCCTCACGCTGCCTTGACCGGCTTTTTCTCCGGCCCGGTTCCCGGGCCGATCTCGATCGGCACCTTCTTCGCGGTCGGCAGGTTCGCCGCGGGCACGGTGACCTCGAGCACGCCGTGCCTGAAGGTCGCCTTCACCTTGTCGGTCGGGGTGCCCTCCGGAAGGGCGAACGAGCGCTCGAATCTCCCGTAGTCGACCTCCTGGAAGAAGTAGTCGGCCTCCTCGACCTTGTGCTCGGTCCTCTTCTCCCCCTTGATCGTCAGGCGGTCCCCCTGCACGGAGAGCTCGACCTCGTTGGGGTCGACGCCGGGCATCTCCGCCCGGAAGACCAGCATGTTGTCGCGGGTGAAGCACTCGACGGTCGGGAAGAGCGTGCTCATCCATTCCGTCGGCTTGTCGGTTTCGCCCGTCCCCGCCGGCAGCTCCCGCCGGCGTACGCCGAACGCGGGCAACATGCGGCTGCCCTCGCCGACGCGGGTGAAGAGCGTGTCGAAATCCCGAAAGAGATTCGACATCTCGTCGAAGACGCTGCGCCTGGTCCACATCTCGGGATCCCTCCTTTCTGGAAACCGTCTATCGGGATAGAACTCCTCGCGGGGGGTGTCAAGCCTGCTACCCTCTCGGACATGTGTGGATTCCTCGGCATCATCGGTGAGCCCGGGGCGGCCCGGCACGTGTACGACGGACTCATCTCGATCCAGCACCGCGGGCAGGACGCGGCCGGGATCGTCACCTACGACGGCAGCCGCTTCCACGTGAAGAAAGGGGACGGCCTCGTCCGGGACATCTTCAGCGCCGCGAACTTCGAGCGGCTGAAGGGGTCGATCGCCATCGGCCACGTCCGTTACCCGACCGTGGGGTCGGGAGGCGGGGAGGACGCGCAGCCCTTCACGGTGAACTTCCCGTTCGGGATCGCGATGGCCCACAACGGGAACGTCGCCAACTACGAGGACCTCAAGGGGGACCTCGCCGAGCACAACCTGCGCATCCTGTACTCCGGCTGCGACGTCGAGGTGATCCTCAACGTCTTCGCCGGGGCGCTCGCGAAGGAGGCGAAGGACGGATTCGACCTCGACGCGTATTTCGCCGCCGTCCGGGAGGTCTACCGCACCGTGCGCGGCGCCTACAGCGTCGTCGGCTTCGTGGCGGGGCACGGGATGTTCGCCTTCCGCGACCCGTTCGGCATCAAGCCGATCGCGATGGGGCTTCACCCCGCCGGTCCCGGCGAGCCGCCGTTCGTCGCCTTCTCCTCGGAGAGCGTCGTCCTCTCCGCCCTCGACTACGAGCTGCTCCCGCCGGGTCCTCCGGGAGAGGCGGTCTTCGTCGACCTCGACCGGAAGATCTCCCGCCGCCAGGTCGCCGAGGCGCATCACCACCCGTGCGTCTTCGAGTACGTCTACTTCGCGCGCCCCGACTCGTACCTCGAAGGGGTGTCGGTCTACGCCGCGCGGATGCGCATGGGAGAAAAACTCGCCAAGACCTTCCGCGCGGCGGGGCACACCGCCGACGTCGTGATCCCGGTCCCCGACTCCGCGCGCACCGCGGCCCTCGCGATGGCCCACGCGCTCGACATCCCCTTCCGCGAGGCGCTGGTCAAGAACCGGTAC
>DASVAW010000121.1 GCA_036376135.1 Candidatus Polarisedimenticolaceae bacterium
CGGCGGGTGCTGCGCGGAGGGCTGGAAATAGGAGCGCACCCTCGAGCGCAGCGACTTGGCCTTGCCCACGTAGAGCAGCTCGCCGCCCGCGTCGTAGTAGCGGTAGACCCCCGGGCGGTCCGGGAGGGCGTCGAGCTTGGACTGGAGGGGGGGCGGGGCGCTCACGCCGTCATTGTAGAGAGGAGGGAGGCTCCGGCGTCCGTGCGGGTGAAGGCGAGGCGGCGGGCGGGGGTGCGCGCGAGCGCCTCGGTCACGGCGAGAAACGGCTCGATGCCGCGATCGGTGGCGAACGGGAGATTCGCCGCGAGGGCGGCGTGGACCTCGAGGCGCGTCGCCGGGGTGAGCGATGCCCGCGCCGCGTGTCGCGGTAGCAGGATCGCCGCGAGCGGCCAGCGGCCGGGGGTTCCGCCGTCGAGCTCCTTCGCGCGAAGGGGCGAGCCGACGAGATCGAACCCCGACGCGGAGGGGAGAACGAGCGCGATGTCGTCGCCGAGCGCAAGCGCTCCCGCGGCGGCCATCCCGCGCGCCCACGTCGACTTCCCCGCCCCCTCGGCACCGACCAGGACGAAGCCGCGGCCGTCGAGGACGGCCGACGCGGCGTGGAGCAGGAGCCCGCCGCGCTCGACGATCCTCCAGGCGATCGTCGCGTGGAGGACGTTGATCACCGCCATGGCGTTGCGGCCCGGATCGTCGCCCTCCACCTCGATCGCGAGCGGTCCCTCGTCGGGCACGCGGGCGCGCACCCCGGGCATCGTGACGAGGCTCGTCGCGGGCTCGCGGACCACGCGCAGCTCCTTCGCGTCGAAAGAAGCGGCGGGTTCCCCGGACCGGTGCGTCACCTTCGCGAGGATCCAGGGGTCGGAGGGGGGCTCGACGCGGAAACGTCCCCACTGCCAGCGGAACTCGGCCTCCTCGTCGGGACGAAGCCCTTCGATCCGGATCGCGAGCGCGTCGATCGCGACGGCGATCACGCCCACCCCGCCGCGGCGATCGCGTCCCAGTAGGAGTCGTCCCGGGTGAAGTGCAGGTGCGCGAGCGGCGTCGTGGCGAAGGCGCGCTCGACCGAGGCGAAGAGATCGGGCCTGCGATCGAACGCCTCGGCGACGAACGTCAGGTTTCCGACGAGCTGGCCGAGGACGAGCACCCGCGGCGCGGCAACGACCCGCGCGAGGTCCGCCTTCACGAGGCGGAATCCCGCGGCGAGCGGAAAGCGGCCGACGACGGGCTCGCCCCCCTCGTAGGTGCCGCGGAAGGGGGAGCCGACGACGTCGAGTCCCGCCGCGCCGGGACGCGGGAGCAGGAGCGTGAGGTCGTCGCTGACGATCCGGCCGCGTCGATCGGCGGCGGCCAGCGTCGATTTCCCCGCGCCGGACTCCCCGAAGAAGAGGTAGGCGCGATCGCGCCACACCGCGCTCGCCCCGTGCACGAACGCGCCGCCGAGCTCGGCCGCGCGCCAGGCGACGGCGACCCGGATGAAGTTCTCGAACGAGCGCAGGTCGGGCTCGTAGTCCCCGCGCGCGAGGAGCAGCGTTCCCTCGCCGGCGAGCGTGTCGAACCAACCGGCGACCTTGTACCCGGCGTAACGGATCCGGTGCGTCCCCTCGGGCTCGATCCAGACGGGGTTGAACTCGGGGCTCGACGGCGGATCGATGAAGTAGTCGCGATCCTCCAGAGCGACGCGCACGCGCAACACCCCCGGGCCGGGCGCGACCGCTCCCGCGTACGGCCCGTAACGCCGCGCGAGATCCGTCGCACGCGGCGCGTCGAGTCCTTCCAGACGAATCCGGATCGCGTCGAGGGAGAGACCGAACGACGCCTCCCCCGCGGCGGGGCGGGGCGCCTCGAAGAAGCCCATCGGCGGCGGGGTGCCGCGTCTCGTGGGGAACGTCCCGCCGCGGGACGTCGCCTGGCCGTCGCTCATCTCCCCTCCCCGAACGCGATCTCGCCGTGTCCGCCCTCCCAGGCGAGGCACCGTCCGCCGGCTTCGGCGATCTCGCGCCGGAGCGCGCGATCGTCGAAGGCGTGAACGTACGATCTCCGGATCGTTCCGTCGCGATCGAACCACCGCGTGTGCGAGTCGCCGGGTTCCCGGGCGCCGCGCAGCCGCTGGACCGCGAGCACCCCCCGCGCCCAGAGGCCCCGCACGCGGCGCGCGGAAAGGTAGACCCTCCCTCCGGGGCGAAGCCACGCCCCCATCCTCCGGAGCGCCTCGACC